>DATNKA010000693.1:0-7361 GCA_035603655.1 Candidatus Acidiferrales bacterium
GGCACTGAGTTGGGTCAGCTCGCTTGTGGTCAAGCTCCCGAGATGCTGCGCGAGGTAGTCGACGCGGCGTTGCCGTCCCTGTTGAAGAAGCAGCGTGCCTTTGGCTGTGGCGCGGATGTGCATACGGCGTGCGTCGCGGGAATCGCGAGTGATTTCAATAAGGTGGTTGCGCTCAAGTCCGGCGACCACGCGACTCATGGTGGGGGGTTTGACCTGCTCAGCTGCGGCGAGTTCACCGAGAGTTTTGGGACCGGCGAAGACCAGGACCGAGAGGGCAGACAGTTGAGCTGGGCCCACTCCGGAGGCTGCGTCCTGCTTGCGCAACCGGCGCAGCAGGTGGATTGCGGCGGAATGAAGGCGATCCGCGGCCGCAATGGTTTCGTGCCGCGGTGCGATATTTTTCGACTTGACTTTTGCCATCGAATATAGTTAGCTATGCTAACTTATTTAGCTTAAGGAGGTCAAGACGTGAGCGAAATTGCATCGGCTATTGGAATCACCCGGCTCGGCCAGATTGCCATCAACGCAAAGGATGTAGAGCGCGCCACCGCTTTCTACCAGGATGTGCTGGGGCTCAAGCTACTCTTCAAGGTGCCCCCGGGTTTGGCGTTTTTTGATTGCGGCGGGGTGCGGCTGATGTTGGACCGGGCTGAGAAACCGGAATTCGATCATCTCAGCTCGGTTCTATATTTTGCCCTGCCCGACATCAGGTCAGCCTACGGAAAGCTGAAGGACAGGGGAGTGCGTTTTGAAGACGAGCCGCACGTGATTGCGAGTATGCCGACGCACGATTTGTGGATGACTTTCTTTCGCGATTCAGAAGACAATTTGTTGGCGCTGATGAGCGAAGTGTTACGATAGGCTACCCATTGTGCTTTTCCGGAACGTTGGTGGGATTTTGATTGTTAATTACCTGCTGACAATTAAGAATTAACGCGACAAGGCGATTCCTTGAGGCCAGCACCGCCGGCATTATCAACTTCGGGTTTTGGCAGGGCGTGGTTTGCGCTGTGCGTGGCCTTCGCATTGCACATCTTCGATGAAGCCACTACCGGATTTCTTGCTGTATATAACCCAACCGTGACTGCTCTGCGCGAAAGCTGGGGTTGGTTTCCGATGCCCATTCTCGGCTTCCGGGAGTGGCTGTTGATGCTGATCGTGGCTTGTGGACTGCTGTTCTGTTTGACTCCGATAGCGACGCGCGGTATGGCCGGACTCCGGCCGCTCGCCTGGGTTTATGCTGTCCTCATGTTTCTAAACGGCCTGGGGCACACTCTGTTCTCGATCCTCGGGCACACGGTTTCGTCCGTAACCTTTCCGCGTCCCGCCCCGGGTTTTTACTCTGCCCCGTTTCTGTTCGCGGCTTCGATTTGGCTGATGGTGCGGCTTAGGCGGACAGCCTGTGTGGACTTCCAATTGCCGAGTGGCGTTTGAGAATTGTGAGAATTGAATGATCAGCTCAACCTGGCGGCAAAGATGCGGCATCGGGTAAGCAACCGGAAGGCCAAGTGCGAGCGTGTGTTCTGCACCCGAACAACCGAGGTGGGCAAAACGTCATCCAAGATCGCGCTGGTCCGGGGTGGCGCGCCATGAAGTCTCGTTTTCTACTTTGGTGGATGTCGTTCTCTGCGTCAGTAGCTTTATTTGTGGCCCAGAGGTTGAACGCCGTGGGCCAGATTATTGCGTTGGGGTTGGAAGGTTCTTATCCTGGTGCAACGGGATTCACCACCGCAGGACGAAAACGTTGGAAATCGCCAGTGGGCTTCCTAAGGCTGACTAAGTGGCACAGCAAGCGCAATAAACTGGGGTAGTGACTCATGCTCCGGTCGACCGGACTGGTAATCAGCCGCGCCAAGACGGCGGCACATCCACCTCTGCCGCGCGGCAGCCTGCGAAACCCTACCAGCTCATCCCGGCGGTAGGTACGTGTTTCCCCCTAAGGCCGAAAACCAACCGCACAGCACGATGTCTCATCCAAGTCTGCGCTTGCCAGGGGAGTGTTGTGCCATGACGTCTCGATATCTTTTTCGTTCAATAGTGTTGTGTGCCCTACCTACTCTGCTTCTGGCCGGTTGCGGTGGGGGGATGGGCTCGGGCAACTCGCAGCAAGCACCGCCGGCCACCGCGTATCAGTTGACCGTGACGGCGCCAGCAGCCGGTTCCGGAACGGTGACGAGCAGCCCGGCGGGAATTAACTGCCCCGGCACCTGCAGTGCCAGCTTTGCCCAGGGTTCGAAAGTGACGCTGACCGCGACCCCGGGCAGCAATTATTTTTTTGGTGGCTGGAACGGAAATTGCACGGGGACCGGCATCTGCACCATTACTCTTACCGCCGCGGCAACCGTCAGCGCTCTCTTCAATGCCGGCAACGGAATAACAGTGACCCTGGCGGGGACAGGGACGGGAACCGTAACCAGCACTCCGGCCGGAATCAGTTGCGGAACCGCATGCTCTTCAAGCTTTCCTCCGAATACTCAGGTCACGCTGACCGAGACTCCTTCCGCCAATAGCCTGTTTTCGGGATGGATCGGTGCGTGCTCGGGGACCGGCGCCTGCACTATCATGTTGAATGGAGCGGACACCGTAACCGCGTCCTTCGCACCCACCAACGCTTACCAAAGCCTGAATCACATAATTCTCTTTGCCCAGGAAAATCGATCTCTCGATCATTACTTCGGCGCAATGCTGGGATATTGGTCGCCGGCGAATGGATTCGGCACGGGCGGTCAAACCTTCGATGGCTTGCCGCAGTTTAATCCGGCGGGGACTGCGCCCTCGGTGCCGGGCTGCAACCTGGCTGACGATGCGACCGGGTGCTCCGCGGATCCCAACAATCCCATTAGCTCCTTTCACTTCAAATCTGTTTGCCAAGAGAACCAGAGTCCCTTCTGGAACGAAGCCCACAATGATTGGGACCTTGCCGACCCTACCGGAAGCAACCCCAGCGACATAACCAAACCTGCGCTTGACGGATTCGTTTACACCGCCGCGTACGACGCGCGCTCGAATAATTTCATGGATCAGAACGGCGTGCGAGCGATGGGCTATTTTGACGACACGGACCTGCCTTACTACTACTTCATGGCGTCCAGCTTCGGGACCTCGGACCGGTGGTTTTCTCCTGTCATGTCTCGCACCGAACTCAATCGGATGTACCTGATGGCGGCCACTACACAGGGCTATGCCTATCCGATCAACAGTAATTCGAAGGATGCGGCGCAGCTCAGCGCCACTCCAATTTTTGAGGCACTGCAAAATGCGGGTATCAGTTGGAAGATTTATGTAGATCCTGACGGCACGAATTGCTCAGGTCCTCCTTACGATCCCGCGTGTCTCATCACTCATTCTTATATCAACATGTTCACTTACTATCAGACGATAGTGAACAGTGCAAATGGTACTGGTTCGAACTTGTTACAAAATATAGTGCCGGTTTCTCAGTTTGCGATAGACGCGCAGAATAACAGCCTGCCCCAATTCGCGCTGATTGAGCCCGCGTCCGACGCCGGGCTGGATGAGCACCCTTCCGATTCCGACGAGTATCCTTCGAATGTTCAATTGGGGGCGCAGTATGCTGCCCAGAAGATTATCAATCCTCTGATGACCAGCCCAAGCTGGAGCGACTCCGCCTTGATTTTCACCTACGACGAGGCTGGTGGTTTTTACGACCACGTGCCACCGCAACCGGCAGCGGCTCCGGGAGACTTTCTGTCGCCCATCGACCTGCAGGCTAACCTCAACGATGTATGCACCGGGCCGGGACAGCTGGGCACGGGGATCTGTGATTTCAGCTGGACCGGCTATCGCGTCCCGCTGATCGTGATTTCGCCCTACTCCGTGAAGAACTTTGTTTCTCACACCGTTCGCGACACGACGGCAGTACTGAAGATGGTTGAGACCCGCTTCGGTATAGCCCCCCTCACTGCGCGTGACGCGGCTCAACCTGACATGCTTGAGTTTTTTGATTTCGTGAACAAGCCGTGGGCTACGCCGCCGCCGCCGCCGCCTCAGACCATAACCGGGGATTGCTCTCTGAAGCCGGATTCCACCTGGGTCGAACCACCAGTTTTGACGGTGACGGTCTCCGGGTCTGGGTCGGTCGCTAGCAGTCCTGCCGGCATCGATGCCTGCACGTCCACTGGAGGAACCTGTTCGGCCGTGTTTTCGGCGGGCACCGGGGTCACACTGACCGCCACGCCCGCAACCGGCAGCACTTTTACGGGATGGAGCGGGGCCAGCTGCACTGGCACCGGTTCCTGTTCAGTGACGGTGAATTCCGCCGAGTCCGTGGGCGCAACGTTCACGGCGGTTGGCGCGGCGCGGGTTAGTGGCTCCGGAGGGATGCCCCGATAGTCCCGGCCAAACAAACAAAGCCGTGAGGTCCCGCCAGGGGTGTGTCGCCGATCGTTGGAGGTTTCAGAACCAGGCTGGCAATGGGATAATGGCTCCGTGAAAATCCAGTGGGCGCTGGTTCTATGGTGCGTGCTACTCGCCGTTCCCTCGTGCCTGGCAGCAACCCGGCATTATTACATCGCTGCCGAAGACGTTACGTGGAATTACGCTCCTAGCGGCCACAATCTGCTCAATGCCACGCCCATTCGCCAACCGTGGGTTCTGAAGCTGCAGTGGGCCAAGACCCGCTTCATCGAATATACCGACGATACTTTCACCACCAAGAAGCCCCAACCCCAGTGGCTGGGAATTCTCGGGCCAATCATTCGCGCAGAAGTTGGGGACGAAGTTATCGTCGAATTTCTGAATCGCGCTCACCTCGGCCATGACATGCATCCCCATGGCTTACGCTACGACAAGAACAATGAAGGCTCCTTCTACATTCCCTTTGGCAAGGGCGACCGGGTGGCGCCAGGACGGAGGTTCACTTATCACTGGTTTGCCAACGCCGCCAGCGGGCCCGGTCCGGGGCAACCGAGTTCGATTGTGTGGTGGTATCACGCGCATGTCGACGCAGCCACGGAGATCAACGCCGGTTTGTTGGGACCGATCGTCGTCACCGCAAAAGGTAAAGCGAACCCCGATGGGTCTCCCAAAGATGTTGACCGCGAATTTGTTGCCTCCTTCATGATCTTCGATGAGATGGGAGGCCAACCCCAAGGCCAGTTCTATGCAATTAACGGTTTCATCTTCGGCAATCTTCCCGGATTGATGATGAAGCAGGGCGATAACGTGCGCTGGTATTTGCTGGGGATGGGAAATGAGATCGACCTGCACACTCCGCACTGGCACGGCGAAACCGTCACCGACGGAAAACGAAATACTGATGTGATTGAACTTCTTCCCGGAAGCATGCAGACCGTGGACATGCTCGCGGACAACCCCGGCACATGGATGTTTCACTGCCATGTGGAGGATCACATGGAGGCTGGCATGATGGCGGTTTATACCATCTATACCCCCACCACGCGCGCCTGCCCTCTCGCCTTCACCGGAGGAGATTTCTGGAAGCATCCGGAGACCTTTTCGCTGAACGTCAAGAACACAAGCGGTAAAGCAATCACCAGCGCGACACTCACCTCAGAAATGTTTCTGGCGCCGCAGGATCTTCGTCGACCCTACAACGCGGAATGGAAGTCGACCAAGCCCATATTGCCGGGCGAAGAGCAAACTCTGGAAAAGCCGGGCGTCAGTCCCGCCAGCGCTCAGGCGGTCCTCGGTTGGGTCTTCTTTCCGCAATTCGTCAAGTATGAGGATGGCACAACCTGGCGTGCGCAGACTGAGGGTGAGTGTTTTAACGTGGTATGGCGCGACCCCCAGCATGCCGACATGCCCGCTTTACCGCCGCGACAGATTGAAATAAATCCAGACTAACGAGCAACAAACCTTCCTGATGAACATGGCATCCACTTAAGGTTCCGGGAGGGGGATTAGATGAGCAAGAAGAATGGTGCGAGTCGCGGCCTGGCAAATCCTTCCAGGCTCAAGCCATTGGATCCGAACGACAAGCAGATGCTGAGAGTTGTCATCGAAACTCCCAAAGGGAGCCGAAACAAGTTCGCTTTCAACGCTGACGAGCACATTTTCGAACTTAAGACAGTGCTCCCCGCCGGAATGGCATTTCCCTACGATTTCGGATTTGTTCCCTCTACCGAAGCGGACGATGGCGATCCCGTGGACGTTCTAGTTTTGATGGATGAGCCTGCGTTTCCAGGATGTGTCCTGACGTGTCGACCCATCGGCGTAATCGAAGGCGAGCAGATCGAGAAAAAAGACAAAAACAAGAACAAAGGCAAAAACAAAGACAAAGTGCGGAATGATCGAATCGTAGCCGTGGAGCAGGGCGCTCATAGCTGGGCGGATATAAAAAACGTCGATGATTTGGGCAAACATTTCCTGCAAGAGCTGGAAGAGTTCTTCGTGGAGTACCACCGGCTTTCCGAAAGGGAGTATCGCGTGCTCAATGTAAAAGGGCCGGGTTCCGCGAGGAAGCTCGTCAAGTCCTCAATGCAGTGAAATCGAGGCCGCCCGTGCGGTCGTTTCCGAGGTTGACGTTGTCGCTTGACAGCTCCCCGCCCATCCTGGATTTCTGGGATTTTTGGGACAGTTAAGAATCAATAGCTTGCACGTTCTGAAAGAGCGCTTTCGGTTCGATTCCGAACCCGCGCCTGAAGCCGGTGGCGACCGCTGCCGGCGCTTGGTCCGCTTAGCGCCCAATCGTCACCAACCTGGTTAATTAAGTGCAATCGCGGTTTAACGCCAACTGACCTTGCTCCTCTTGTAGAATGCCGTCTGCCTTAGCAAACTGCAAACTACGACAAAAGGAGAACGTGATGCGACGATCATTGTTGACGGTCGGAGTCGCTCTGGGGATAATCGCGGCCTGGTCCATTGGACGGCTTCACGGACAAGCACAAAGTGACAAGGCCATCTTCGTTTCCGCGAGCCATACGAATTTCACTGAAATGCAGGGCAGTAAAGGAGGTGTCTCCACGGCACCCATTTGGGGGGACGCCAGCGCCGGTGCGCACGGAACATTCACGAAATTTGTGCCCGGGCACGACTCGGGCATGCACACCCACACCAATGATGTCTGGATTGTCGGGATCAAAGGTGCCTATCTATACAAAGACGAAGCGGGCGAGAAGCGCGTCGGCCCGGGTGACTTCCTGCGAGTACCAGGAGGACACAAACACTGGAGTGGTGGAGATAAGAAAGAAGGCGCCCTGTTTTACGAGGAGTCCTCGGGCAGGTTTGACCTGATTCCGGTTAAGTAGCTCGAATTCAAAGCTTGCAACGCGAAGCAGCCCAGTTGCTTGAGACTCTGCCCGTCATTCGAACTTTACTTTGGCACTCATGCAGAGGCGGGCAGAGTGAGTGCCGAACACGCTGAAAAGCTTTATGCTCGG
>DATNKA010000694.1:0-4832 GCA_035603655.1 Candidatus Acidiferrales bacterium
TTTCGCGGCGGCCTCGCTGGCACCGGTAATCGACGCAACCTCTTCCAGTGAATGGCCAAGCACATCCTTCAGGATGACCGCACTCCGCTGGAGCGCCGGAAGCCGCATGAACGTGCGCAGACTCATCGTGGCGACCTCATGGTCCTGATCTGGGAAATCTGGCGCGCTAATCATGTCAAGGGCCTCGTTATTCTGCATCATCGGACCGTGCGCGCGGCGGCGTAGGAAATCGAGCGCCGTGTTGTGGGCGATACGGAACAGCCAGCCTTCAGGGTTGTCGATGACACCGAAATTCGGCAACGCGGCAAGAGCCTTAATCAGCGCGTCCTGAACAATGTCCTCGCCATCGACGGCGGAGCCGGTCATGCGCGCGCAGTATCGATGGAGCTTTGGACGAATCTCACCCACCAACCGTTCGAACTTATCGCGCGCATCAACAGTCATTGAATATCGTGTCCCCACGATGGCAGCCCTATGTGGATCATATGTCGAGTGGCAGGATATCCGTATCGCTGCGAAAGCCTTGGGCGACGCCGTGCATATGGCGCGGATCGGCGGGTAGCTGGGCCACCCGTTCTCCAACTTGCGCGGAGCGCAGGATCGAGCCATAACGTATGACATGCTCGTCGATGCTGACACCCTCGATTTCCGCGAAGGCGGTCGCCACCTGATGAACGAGCGTGGTGCCGGGAATCAGCTGACATGGCGGGAGCACCTGGATGTGAATCCCGAGGTCGTGCTAGCCGCGACACCGCGTTTGCACTGTGGGCCGTGAACCACAGCATCCGATTGGCGCCTATATAGCCTCCATAGAGCTCAGGCTTTCGGGGGCGATGAACGGCACCGCAAGCACGTTGATGCGCCACTCGACATGACCAGAACGCGGCCACCACGCTTCATCGGAGTGTTGAGTGCGGCCTGAACGCCGACTAGGCCTGCCTTCACGTCGGTGTTCCAGTCGGCCGAGAACTCGTCCCAGTTCTCCTGGTCGATAGGCTTCATCGACAGCCGCGCGCCGGCGTTGAGGATTAGCACGTCGGGCACCTCATCGCGGACGAGCTTTTTCATCAAGCGTGGCGTCGGTTGCGTCGCCGCAGCACCGGCCTGCTCGGCCGCAGCGAGCTTCGCCCGATCGCGACTAATTGCGGTCACGTTCGCGCCGCAGGGGGTGAGCGCCTCGACCATCGCGAACCCCGGCCCCTGGCTGCCGCCGGTGATGACCACGGCTTTCTGTTCAGGCCCTGCATGTTTATTCTGCTTTATCCGGGCATGAGGCGTGGTGGTTGTAGACGACGTCGCCGGCGAAGCCGTCGAACTTGGCGAGCGCTGCGATCCTCGGGAAGTAAGCGACCATATCGGGATTGGCCCGCATCGCTTCCACTGATGCGAGGTCGCGCCACTGCGAGTAGATGACTACGTGGTGCTGATCCTTGGCGGCGATGAAGCTGGTCGAAATCCAGCCATCGAGCCTACTGACGACGTTTTCAGTATTGCCACGCAGGAGCTCGATGACCTTTTCCTGATTCTTAGGCTCAACGGTCAAGACGTTGATAAGGGTGGTGACCTGTTTGGTCACCGCTATTGTCGTGTTCACGATATCTTCCTCCAAAAGGCGTTGTTCTCTGTCCTTACACAATGAAGACGATTCCGGTAAGTGAAACGGATCGGTCGGGCAGGAAAAAGGTGTGGATTCTTTGGAGTCGGCAAGCACAACCGATGTCTCAATCTGGCGTCCCGGCCCGGTCCAATATCTCTTGAGCAGACGGCCCTTTTCCTCACGTGAAGGAACAAATCTCATTTTGAATTGTTCCGATGCGCTGGTTTTCTCCTGCTTCCGAAAATCAACATGTCTAGATTCTTTGTCACTGAGTATTTGCATAAGCGGAGAAACCACAGTCTTTTCACCAATTCCTCCGAGCGCCCAAGGCACAGTATGGTCGACCTCTGAGTCGTTCAACAGAGGCACGAGGAGCGGCACGGCTCGAACGTCCTTCAAATCGCCGCACAGATGAAAGGCGTAGTAACGATCAGCAGAAATTTGTGCGCTTGGTTCCCACCTCCCCCGGAATCCCTTGTCCTTCCAATCTTTGTGACCGATCTCTGAGAATGGCCTTGGTGACCTCGAATCCACCATCATCACCATGCGCTGCGAATATGTAGACGGCATTGCCTCTTACATGTCTGTCGTGATCGTTCAGGTAGAGTCGGAGTCGCTTCAGAATCGAAGCATCGTCAAGGTTTGCCAGTTTCTCGTCGACCTCAAACTGCTGCCAGAAGACTCCGCTAGTCCCGAATTGCGCCAAGGTTCCAGTGGGTTACCCAGAAGGGGCACAGTATGAGCAGAGCACGTACCTGCACCTGATTGACTGCTATCTGGAAATGAAGGCGGATCGCCACTTGAGGGAGCAGAGCGTGTGGAGAAAGTCATGAATTCTGGGGAGATCACTATACGTGGGGTTACAAAACTGTCATCCGCGACGAAAGGACGCTGGCGCCGGTCATCAAAAACAATACTTGGGGATAAACTGATTTTGCTGGGGTTAGGCTTTCCTATGCTCGTTCTCATCGTCTTGCTCGTGTCGTGGCTGATCTTTCGAGCCATTGGCGCGGCCGGTGTGCAGGCTCTCGCCTCGTGGCAGAATTCCGCTCTGTATGCCTTGACAGTGATGTTCGTCTTTACCGCGACGGCTCACTTCAACAGGATGAAACATGATCTAGCACAGATGATCCCATCATATTTCCCGCACCCCCTGCTGATTGTGTACATCACTGGCGTTCTGGAGCTTCTCGGAGCGATGGGACTGGTGCTGACGGAATTTCGCAGGCTTGCGGGCGTTTCCCTCATTGCTCTTCTGATCGGGATGTTTATCGCCAACGTCAACGCAGCACAGAAGGGCGTCACTCTGGGCGACAAACCGGCAACGCCGCTTTGGTTGCGGACTCCGATGCAGGCTTTGTTCATTGCGCTCCTCTGGTGGTCAACTCGTGCCTGAGAGTCAGCTTCGGCTCATCCGGCAACGATCTGTTCGACTCCTCGCGGTTGCAGCCTTCCCGCGAGACGACATCTCAGTTGACGCCTGGGTTTGTGAGAGCATCTAATTTTCGCAGGCACGAGGTGAGTCATGGACCGGCTACTTGCCGCGGCCTTCGCTTTGCTGCTATCCGCAGTACCTTCCCAATTGTTCGGTGAAGGCGAAGCCACCAGGATCACGATCCAAAGTTTGTATCTCAAAGCACCCATTGAAATCGTTGATCCCGTGATTCTGTCAACGTTCAATGTCTGGACTGGGCCGGGCACATGGTCGAGCGACCCCGCGTTCAATGAGAATGCGCCGGGCTTCATCATTGATTGGTCCTCTGGCACAGTTCCGGAAGTTCCGGATAAGGCTCAGCTGCCACAAAGTATCGTTCTGCCGCAAGTTGCCGATCGAGCGATTGGTCAACCTGTGGCGCGATCCCAGCACAAAGGATGACGGTGCGGCGTCCGAACTGCTCAAGCCGTTCGACGCCAGGCTCATGCGGTGCTCTCCCGTGAGCACGCGGATCAATCATGTGGCGAATGATGATGAGGAATGTTCTCGTCCCGTGGAGCCTGTCGAGACTCAGAACACGCTGTTTTAGTCGAGGAGCGAACCTGCGGAAATCCGTTGAAGTGCTATCTTTCTTGGCATGCTGAGACTGCTGCTGCTCTTGCTGATTGCCGCATGTGAAACCGTTCAGGCTCAGAATTCCAGCGCGGGATCGAACGTGCCGAAACCGGGAGTGAAGGAAGCTCAGGTTCCATTTGCTTCCATCAGGCCATCCGCGACGATCAAGATTGGCGGTACGGCGGATTGGGTTCTAGCCACCGACGATGCCGTCTGGGTTGCGGGCACGAAGCCATACGCTGTGCTCCGAATCGATCCGGCGACCAACAGGATTACCGCCCGCGTGAAAGTGCCCGGTGAAGCGTGCTCAGGGCTGGCGTCTGGATTCGGGAGTATATGGGTTCCCGTATGTGGAAAGAAACCACAACTAGTTCGTGTCGATGCCGCTAAGAATAGGATCGTTGCGATACTGCCGATACCAACAGCGGGCGCGGAGGGTGGGATTACAACGAGTGAAGATAGCATCTGGCTGATGACGGACAAGAACGGAACATTGATTCGAATCGACCCGGCCAGCAACAGCGTTCGCCGAAGGACTTCAATCTCGCCCGGTTCCTACAACCCGTTGTTCAGTGACGGCATTGTCTGGATCACCGGAGTCGAGAACAATGTTCTTACCGCCGTGGACGCCGCTAGTGGCGAAGCTCTGGAGTCGATATCCGTGGGATCGAAGCCTCGGTTTCTTACTACTGGCGGGGGCTCTGTCTGGACCTTGAACCAAGGCGATGGAACTGTCACCCGCGTCGATGAGAAAAGTAGGAAGGTGACCGCCACAATCACAGTTGGCATACCGGGATCAGGTGGGGACATTGGCTACGGCGGCAACTCCGTTTGGACGACGGTTTTTGGCGTGCCACTTAGTCGGATCGACGCCAGCACAAACAAGGTCGTGAGACAGTGGATCGGCAAAGGCGGCGATTCGTTGCGCTGGGGGTTCGATTCGATTTGGATCACTGACTACAAGAGGGGTTTACTTTTGCGAATGCCGAAAAAGCAGTTGATACAGTAATTATCCGAGTTCTTTCGATGTCACGCATTCTGTGAACCTGTGCCACATCGCCACTGTCTTAGAGGATTAGCCTGCCAGATGGTCAAGGATTTCTGGCAGCGTTAGCCGCGCGGAACTCCGTACCAGCCGAGCAGTTCTCTCAAGTCGAAGCCATAGATATGCGCCAGCGTGTACAG
>DATNKA010000695.1:0-4490 GCA_035603655.1 Candidatus Acidiferrales bacterium
CCCACCCGTGCCGTATCCAAAACCGCCACCTTGTCCTGATCCGTCGCCTGATCCGTCTCCTGTTCCGTCGCCATAGCCTTCGCCGGAGCCGCTTCCCGTGCCATGACCCATTCCGCGTCCGCGATTACCCTTTGTTCCCTCGGCTGCCATGATCAACTGCAGAAGTTTCTCGGGGTCGTTGAATAACTCGTCGGTTTTCTCCTGGCTCATCCCCACGGTATGCGCCGCAATTTGTGCCGCGACCGTCGAACGCGCAACCGCCGAGTCAGCGGGGACAAAGCACACTTCGTTAACGTGAATGTGTGGGTCGCCCTGCAACGCAGATTTCAATTGTTCCGCAAGCTGTGTTGGCTTGTTGCCCGTCGAGATCGGAAACCCGCGCACGAAACGCGCCAGGCTGGTTTGTGTTACTTGCGGCGCAAAATGGATACTGGCAATTCCGGCAGCGGAAAGCATGCGCGCAAAACTACGTTCTGCCGCGGCGGACTCAAGAGGCGTGCCATCGAGGAGCAGTTGGTCACCGGAAACGGCAAGCAGCACTCCTGCTTCGTTGTCAGTTCCAGTTCCTAACGCCGTGCGAAGTTCCTGCCAGGCGGTTTCATATTGCTTCGCCGTGCGCGGATGCCCAAAGTCATACATCCGCGCAAATTTCAGCAGGATGTTCAGACTGCGCACAAAAGCGCGGGCCGCGGCTGGCCGAGTGTTGGCATTCATAGAAAGTGTATGGGGCTAGATGCCCCGCCTCTACATGGAAATATGAGGTTTAGGGACGGCGCGGGCAATGGTACAGGTGTCCTGTTTGGTACTACCACTCGGTTTAGGCCAAATTGGGTGAAAAGTCCTAGGACGGGGGATGGATGAGAATTACCGGCACAGCCAGGCTTCTAACTCGTTGACATGGCCGAGGATAGTCAAGGCACCCAGGTGTTTTAGCTTGGCTCCGCGCTGGCGGCGTTCCTCGCTTTTGCGGGGTAAAACGCCGACGAAAGGCACGCCAGCCGCCTGGGCCGCGAGCGCATCATCTACGTTATCCCCCAGGTAGAGAGCGGTCGCCGGATCTCGCCCGTTCAGAATTTTCAGCAGGCCGTCCGGCGCCGGTTTGGGACGCTTGGTATATTCCACGGTAACGATTTGGCCAAAAAGGCCATGTAGATTGTTGCGGTCGAGGGTGTAATCCATTTCGCGATAATAGCGTCCGGTAAAAATTGTCAGTTCCGCACGACGACTCAGTCGACGCAACCTTGCCGGAGGCAGTAGCCACTTTTCTCCACGCACGTTGCCGCTGTTTCCGTCGTCCTTACCCCAATAGAGCTCTTGAAACTTCGTCTTGATCTGATCGAAAGTGACATCGAAGCCCAGGTCCTGCACCCACGCGGTGCACAACTTCCAGTCGTCATTAAATCCCGGACGATTCTTCCACCTATGAAGTTCGCGGAGCGTCACACGTTTCCTGGTGAAAAATTTGACGGTTTCCAGCGTTGTACGCTGAAACGATTGGCGCGTTTCCACCAAAACGCCGTCAACGTCGAAAATAATAATCGCTGGATAAGTGGACTTTGAAGGCTTCGAAATCGTTGGCTTCCGCGGCGGATGCTTCTTGGCTTTGCGCCCGCGCGGATTCGAATCAGGAATGGGAGTCGCTCGATTCTTCGTCTTCGGGATCTTCTAGCGAGTGCCTGGACGATTCGACTTCATCTTCCGACTCTACTCCGGTATCGAGGGAATCAGACGACCAACCCTCACCAGCCACCGGCTCGGGCAATCCAACGCCTTCTATCGGCTCAATCGAGGGTTCGGCGCTTTCGGGGGCCGGCGAATCCTGGACGACCGCCGACGCTTTTGGCGCAGGCGGGGGAGCAGCGCTGGCCGCGACTAAGGCTTCCGCTTCCCTCAAAATTTCAAGTCGTACTCGCAAGACTTCGGTCAACAAATCGACGATTTTCTTTGCGGCGTCACCGTCGGAATCTTTCGTGGGATTGTATGCAGTGATTTCGAGCGCGGCCAGATTCTTTTGCTGTGCAAATACCAGCAACGCTTCGCGAACTTCCTCGAAAGACAAACCGTTGGTGCTGGGATAATTGGTCGCGCCAAAACCGGAGATCACGTCAACATCGAAATGCAAAATAAATTCATTGCCATTTCCGCGAATTCGATCGAGCGCGGTCTTGGCGGCGGCAGCGGGGCCCAGTCGCTTCGCATCGGCTACGAGATAGCGGCGCAGGGGTGAATTCGTCAAGAACGCCTCTTCAGGGGGATCCAGCCGTGAAACGCCGAACAGTGCGAGATCGGGTTCGCGCACCAGGAATGGCTCGCTCCAAAAACGAACCAGCTCGGGAGCGCCGCGCCCGGTAAGGTGCGAAACGACCATGCCGTCAAGGCAGCCGGACGGCGTGCTGGCCGGCGTGTTCAGGTCGGCATCCGCGTCCATGTAGATCATGCCGATATTGCGGAAGTAGCGGCGCGCACCCGCGACGGTGCCGAGCGCGATCGAGCAATCGCCGCCAAGAATCAACGGCAAGGCGCCTGACTTCACAGCTTGCTCCACGCGTGGCTTCAAGCTTTCAACGGATTTCAAAACGCCGGGAAGATTACGCGCACGAGGACTTTCGGTATCGGGTTTCGAGATTTGCTGCGGATCATCGCCGAGATCCACCACTTCATAACCCACGGAGCGAAGGCGATCGATCAATCCGGCGGCTCGTAAAGCAGCGGGTGCGCCTTCATGACCGGCAGACAGCGCAGCCGCGCTGCTGGGCACTCCCAACAAAGCAATCTTATTTGAGTGGCGTACGATTTTTACAGCCACTCATCGGCTCCTGGTCTTAAAATGCTCGTCTGCGGGTGACAAGTGTCTTAGCGTGCTCCCTGTCGAGCCGCCAATTCGGGCGGCAATGTGAAACGCACATCCTCGCGAATCAGATCGAGATCGCGATGGTTCGTAAACCCAAAACTCGAAAGGCGCTGGCTGACTTGTTCGACCAGAATCTCCGGCGCCGAAGCACCTGCGGTAAGGCCCAGAGTTTTTACTCCGTCCAGCCACGAAGCGTCAATGTCATTGGCGTCTTCAATCAGGCGGGATGCCACGCCGGCGCGTATGGCAACCTCGACCAAGCGGTTTGAATTCGAACTATTCGCCGAACCAACGACCAGGATGAGTTCGACTTCGTGGGTTAGAGCCTCCACCGCTTCCTGGCGATTTTGCGTTGCGTAGCAAATATCGTCCGAGGCCGGACCGACGATCGCCGGGAATCTTTGGCGCAGACGCGCCACAATTTCCTGCGTGTCGTAAAGCGAGAGAGTCGTCTGAGTCAAGAATGCGAGGCGGGCGGGATCGGGAACCACAAGCTCGTCAACTTCTTCCACACTGCCCACAATAATTGTGCGGTCGGGCGCTTCTCCCGAAGTGCCGACGATTTCCTGGTGGTCGCGATGGCCGATTAGAATCAGGGTGCGGCCTTCGCGCGCAAACTTGAGTGCTTCGAGGTGAACTTTGGTGACTAGGGGGCAGGTCGCGTCCACGACGCGAAGTTGGCGCTCCTGCGCTTCGACCCGGACCCTCGGCGGCACTCCATGCGCGCTGAAAACCAGCACGGAACCTACCGGAACCTCTTCGATGGTCTCCACAAATATGGCGCCGCGGCGCCGCAACTGATCCACTACATAGCGGTTATGCACGATTTCATGGTGAACGTAGACCGGATTTCCGTAGGCTTCGAGCGCGAGCTCAACAATGTCCACGGCTCGAACTACGCCGGCGCAAAATCCGCGCGGCCGAACGCGTACCAGCGTCTTGGCGCCGTGATTGGTTCCATGAATAGTAGTCAGCGTCAAATGCAATCTCCGGAAAGCCCTTTCATTTTACCTGAAGCCCCGCTTCCCGGCTACTTTGTTCGCTTTTCCTGTGCTGTTCGAAGAGTAATCTGATGGACCATCGCGGGAGTTGCGAGGCCAACCAGCGCTGTCCACCGCGACGGAAGATTTAGGGTTACTGCACCACGTGAATCACCGGGAGAGAGGTAAGGAGGTGAGCCTGAACGAATGAGGGGCGTTTGGTGAAGGATGGAGTCGGAGCCGATTCTCCAGGGCGAGCCGAGGCTGGCGGAGGGTCCGCCGCCACGGCTCTGGCCCCGGGTCTCGCATCGCCCAAAACGGAATTAGCGGGCAGACTCCGAACCCGGATTACGCAGTGACTTTCTGCTAATTTCTTCCAGGCCAGCGTAGCCGCGGCGCGCCGAATTCGAGATCAAGCGGACACCGACCTCCGCCACGTCCAGTCCGCGCTCACCGATCGCACCCACCGTGTAAATCGTCAAGCCCAGAAGGAAAAGAACCGCGAAACCCATGCCGAAGAGCAATTCAGCCGCGAGCAATTCGCGAACAAAATAAATCTGCAGAACGAAAAAAATCGCAAGAACCGAAAGCATGCCCTTACGGACTTTCGCCTTTTCCCCAAGCCCAACAATCGCTAACCGCGCTGCCTCGATGTGACG
>DATNKA010000696.1:0-11155 GCA_035603655.1 Candidatus Acidiferrales bacterium
CAGCAGCTTTCGTGAAATCGTAGGAAGTATGCCGGAGCTGAACATCGGGGCCAAGTAAGAGCCAGTCCGCTCCTGATTCGCCAAATGGCATTCCCACACTGCCAGCGTTCACAACTCGAATCCGTCCGATCATTCGATCAAACTGCATGTGGGTATGACCACAGACCACCACAGATGCGGTGAGTCCTTCAAAGATTGGTAAGAGGCGGTCTTCCGGCGTCAAGCGAGTAAAACACTCATTCTCGTTTCGCGGGGTAGCATGGCAAAACAGCACTTCGCCCAGTGTGGGAATTTGGACGCTGAGGGTTTTAGGCCAGCCAGCTAACCACCGCTCGTCTTCGGGATGAAGCTGCTGAGCCGTCCAGCGTATGATGGGTCGATACTGCTCTGCGACGGCGGATGGCTCTCTGCCCGCCATCTGTTCGAGTACCGCGACCTCGCCGTTGCCATAGATAAA
This sequence comes from Candidatus Acidiferrales bacterium, assembly GCA_035603655.1. GTDB lineage: Bacteria > Acidobacteriota > Terriglobia > Terriglobales > Acidobacteriaceae > Sulfotelmatobacter. Next base: position 458 of record DATNKA010000696.1, read on the forward strand.
CTGCACGGGAATGCCGATGTTCAGCAAACACGCGAGCGTTTCACACGGCAGTGGCCCCGGAACCACATCGCCCCCAACTATAATGAGGCCGACTTCTCCTTGACGAATCTCTTGAACTACAATCTCCAGCGCAGGAAGATTGCCGTGAATATCGTAGATTGCTGCGACCCGCATGACAGACTTTCCTCCCTAGAGTCCCACAGCAGGATACAGAAACTCAAATGCCGCACGGGTCGCCCTTAAACGGCTTCCTGACGATAGGCCCAAACCCATCGCCCGCCTGTTTCAGCATCTAGGCTGGGACCCCCATTGGGAACTTAACATTCCCGTCCCATTCGATTGCTAAACTGGCACCCGCTGCCACTGAGGTCCTGCTGCCGATCTGGGACTGTCAACCGCGTCATGTGTGCCAAGCTCACTGGGGCAAAACTCAACGTAGCAGCCTGTTTCCGAATCGCAGTTAGTTGGGTCGCTGCCAAATCTGTCTGTTCTGGCATCATCGTCGGGTCTCCGAAACCATCAAATGACTTACCATCCCTGATAGAATCCCGCGAGGCGGCTCCCTGAATGAATGCCAATGTTGGAGAATTCTTTGATGGCTATGGAAAGGCGAACGCCGAATTTGACGTTCCTAAAATCGCTGCCCTTTACGCCGACGTTTTCATGTTCGGGGGGCCACAGGGCGTCCAGTGCGTGAAGAAAGAAGACTTTGTAAGAGTCCTTCCCAAGCGAAAGGAATTTTTTCGGTCGGTGGGCTTGGTATCCTCGAAGATCGAGTCTCTTGAAGCATCGAATCTGGACTCCAAGTACGTTTTGGTGAAAGCGGTTTGGAAAATGCGGTTTGAGGGCCGCACCGGATTACTCATAGACAGCGAAAACTCAACCACCTATATTCTAGCGGGGACGGACGATTCCTTTCAGATTGTTGTTCAGCTTGACCATCAGGATTTGATGATGAAGGTGCAGGAACTCGGTCTGAAATAACCGCCCGTCTGGGAACACAGCCGCCCGTTGCAGCGCGAAACTGGTACTCCGGGCGCCTGATCTGCTACTGCTCGCTGCACCATTCAATTGACTGTGAGAGCTGACTAACGCCTTGCTTACGTCAGTCGGCTTCTGACGCGATGGTACGGCTCAAGGTCTCAAGGTGGGTCCAGTGGTCCATCCGCTACGGTAGTACGAGCAAGTCCGTCATGGCTCGGGGTTAGGTAGTGGATTCGCAATTCCGCTGGTTCCTTGAAAATCCTGTACCCACCTTCGCTGAGACGTATTCTGGGCTGCCGCCGCGTGCCAGGCCAACGTCTCAAAAGACGGGCCCGAGGACAACGTAGCGAAACTTGACCACCGCACAATGCAAAAGCATCGATGATCTCGCTCTAAAGTTCATCATCGCTCTCAGTGACTATTAATCAAGGCGGTGACGACGGCTGATAGTAGGTCGCCGGTGACTTGTGGACCACGGTAATTGCGTCTGGCATTGCTGATCTTCGATTTAAACGAGGAAAAGGCCGGAGGTGCGCTACCTCCGGCCATACTCCCATTGAGTGAATCAAGGAATTAACGCGAACACCATCCCGTCATTGTCGGCACGTCCTGCCACTGTCGTCCCGTAGAGAGTCCCATTTGGGTCGATCAGGGTATCGACTGCACCTAACCCAACCTAATCAAAGCTGTAGAGAACCGTCTCATTCCCGCTCGAGGAAAATTCGAAGAGCGTGCCGCTTGAACCACGGGCCAGCTGCTTAGGAAAGCTCATGTTTAGGGCTTTACAAGTTTCGGACGCCCCTCTTGAAACGAAAGCAGGGGAATCGTCACCATCAATGCAGAAGCCTAACCGACCATATGCGTCTGGATAGGCGAATGCTCGCGAGTCACTCTGGCGGAAGCTGTTTTTTCGCCATGTTTCTCTGTAATTGCGGGGATCAGTGAAAAGAGGTTATCTCCGGAAGGTTGGCAACTGTTTTGCAGTGTGGCCGCCGAGGCACCGATAGCAAGAGACGGAACGGGACAGGTTGCTGGATCCGTGAAGGAGTTTAAAAATGGATCTACTCAAATGGCTTCGAACGAAGACCGATTCGGATACGTTAGACGGTGTTCCGACGTGGAAGTCGCTTCCCGATTTTTCTCAGGCGATTGATGATGCGCTGCGTCTGCTGGTCTATGCGGCGGAGACGGGAAGGAGCGTGGATGATGCCACTCGCACTAGCATTTTGCGCGCCAAGGCTGCCGCAAACGCCGGATGGGATGACAAGGTAGCCGCTGATTTACTGGCGGCTCTCACTAAACTCGCGGACGAGCTGAAACCGGTTACGGCTGAGAGTCTGGAAGCATCTTGCGGCAAGCTGACCAGGCCTACGATCACAACGTTACGGAAGTGGGCAGGTTTCCTGGCAATTCCGATCGTGGTGTTTTCGCTCCTCGGCTTTGTGACTTCTTCTATTTCGAGCGCGATTCGGACCGACATCACCACGGCCAATGATCTGCTCGTCAAGCTGAGGTCAGAGCTTGGCACGGACGGAGCACCGACTGCCGGAGCTCCCGGTAAGCCCTTTCCTCCGGGCCTTAGCGAAGGGGCCGTCATTACTCAGCTCCAGCAATACGCATCCACCGTCCGCGCCATCGACGCCCGCTCCCGACAATTGAATTGGTTTGTGTTTAACGCTGAACGAGATCCTTTTGCCGAGTATCGATGGGATTCGAAAGGCAGCAATAAGCAAAGAGAAGAGAAGCAGCAGAAAATCAAGGCAGGGGAAAAGAATCAATCGATACTTGACGCAATGCCGGACAACGAAAAAAAGCTAAAGGAAATGTTTCAACTGCCGGTTGGCTTGCCGAACATGCCTAAGGCGCTGGACACGCTGACCACGACTTATCAGGATGTTCGCTCATTCGGCCAGGATGTGCTGGATCTGGTGTCAGTTTCGTATGGAGCGATTACCACCTGCCTACTTCCCATTCTATATGCGCTGCTGGGCACCTGCGCTTATCTTTTGCGCTCCTTCGAAGAGCAGTTGAGAACGCTGACGTTCACGCCATCGTCCAGGGCGAATTGGGCGCGCTTTCTGATTGCTGGCATTGGAGGAGCTGTTGTCGGCCTATTTAGCAATTTCTCCATCACGGAAGGAGCTTCCATCTCGCCTCTGGCAATCGCTTTTCTGGTGGGATACGCCGTGGATGTATTTTTCTCCTTCCTGGAGGGACTGATCCAGTCATTCACCAAGCCGAAGACTATTCCGGCTACAAAACCCGCCGCAGCGGCATCTGCTTGAGGTGTCTTTCGCGGGAATTGGATCGTCCAGATCACATTGACTTTTCAATGAGCTAGAAAAAGAATCGAGCGAGATGCTCGCCTTGCTTCTGAGTCTGTTTCGCTTGGTGTGGCAAGCGGCTTAAAACCACGAATGGCAGGTTCTGAGGGGAGTTCCTGGAGTTTTCACCAACGACTCCTTTTAGTCGCCCGTGCGAAGTTCTAGTACCCTCGTACCCCAATTTCTGAGCCGATGAAACGAATGTTTTTTATTGGCCCAATTTCAGCCACTGAGGCAGACCCGAAATGGGCGAGCACCGCGACCAAGGCTTCCATCCGGGAAAGTTTCAAGGGTTCTGATGGTCCGAAATTGAGCATTGGCTGGATGGACTCGAACCAGACTGGAAAGAGGCTGATCGGCTGTACTTGGGGCATAGACGCGCGCAAGGGTTGGTTTACACAATGGCCACGAGCGGAAACAATGGGGTTCCACAGACAGCGCAGCAGTTGGGCTGTGTTATTGTTCCGCCTGAGGCAAACTCCGCCGGCAAGCTTCGAGGAGGTTTCGAATCGATGGCAAGGCGGCGATATCAACGAGGCCATCTACGGCTTCGCGGCAAGAGGGAAAAGGTATGGGTCGCAATGTGGCGGGAGGATGTCATCGCACCGGATGGCACCACACAGCGCATTCGTAAGAGCGAGGTTCTGGGCACGTTAAAAGAGTACAAAACACGGCAGCTACACAATCCCTTTCGTAACATGGACTCATCCAGCGCTTGTCGGCAGCGATGGTTCGAATTTCGGTGATGAACAATGCCGGGCCGACCTGGTCGTGCACTCGTTCGACAGCCAGGATTGCCTCGACCGCGTGTTTTGTCGGAACGAAATATTCTGCCTGCAGTTCCTCGCCTGCACTCGGCGTGAAACCCCATGCGGAAACGCGGCAGGCGTGCGGCCGGGAAATTTCGCGCAGTTTCAGTGGCGCTACTCAAATCAGAAAGTCGTGATGGTCAAGATGATGACGATGAAGTCGCTCAAGTATCTCGGTCGCGGTCTGATGATTATTTACTACTCGGTGGCTGCATGGCCGTGCCTCGCTCAGGCGCAGCAAGCTTGCGAAAAGCTCAAGGACCTCAAATTAGCTGATACCTCCGTCCTATCTGCGGAAAGCGTGCTTGCCGGGCCTTTCGCCCTTCCTCCTGGTCTTCCCGCCGCATCCGTTGATGTACCAGCGTTTTGTCGCGTAGGCGGGGAGATCAAACCGACTCCTGATTCGCACATCAATTTTGAAGTGTGGCTTCCGGCGAAGTGGAATGGAAAGCTCGAACAAGTGGGCAACGGCGGTTTGGCAGGATCCATCAATCTTTTCGTGCTGGCGGCGGAAATGAAAAAGGGGTTTGCCAGCGCTGGGACCGACGATGGACATCAAGGCTCGCCGGTTGACGGCTCATGGGTCATCGGGCATCCCGAGAAAGTGAAGGACTTCGGTTACCGGGCAGTCCATGAGACAAATGAGAGGGCAAAACAGATTATCGCTGCTTTTTACCAGAAGGCGCCGAAATATTCATACTTCAATGGCTGCTCTGAAGGCGGCCGGGAAGCGATGATGGAAGCGCAACGCTATCCCGAGGATTTCGACGGGATCCTGGCGGGCGCCGCAGCGAACAAGTGGACGGACCTGATGGCGGCGTTTGCCTGGAACGCACAGGCCCTTAACAGCGCAGCGAGTTTCATTTCACCGGCAAAAAGGACCGCAATTCGGGAGACGGCGCTAGCCGCCTGCGGTTCGCAAGACGGCGTAAAAGACGCCTATATTAAGGATCCTCTCATCTGCCATTTCGATCCGTCCGTGCTGCTATGCAAGGATTCGGAATCAGACAGTTGCCTAACGGCAGAACAGCTAGCGGCATTGAAGAAGATTTATTCAGGCCCCAAGAATCCGCGCACCCAAAAGCAAATTGCCTCTGGCTACGAACCTGGCGCCGAAGGCGTGTCGGGCGTGCCAGGAATCGCGTTTGACAGTTACGTTTATGGCGCCGCGCCGGGAGCTAGTCTGGACGCCATTTTTTCCAGCGCGTTCTATGGCGGGTTCGTCTTCGAAAATCCGAATTGGAAATTTTCCGATCTCAACTTCGATAAAGACATGCTGACCGCGCAGGAAAAAATCGGACCGAGCCTGAACGCGAATAATCCTGTTCTGAGCGCGTTCCTGGCACACGGCGGAAAATTGATCCAGTATCACGGATGGAATGACGGGTCTCCGTCGCCTCATCATGCGATCGAGTATTACGAAGACGTGATGGCCAAAATGGGCGGCTTCACTGAGACTTCAAAGTTTTACAGACTGTTCATGGTGCCGGGAATGATGCACTGCGGAAGCGGACCTGGCCCGAACCTTTTTGGAAACATGCTCGATTTTGCCGCCCCTAACGATTCAGATCACAATATTTTTTCCGCGCTCGAACGCTGGACGGAACAAGGAGTGGCGCCGGATAGAATCGTCGCCACAAAGTACACGAATGATGATCCGACCAAAGGCGTTGAAATGACGCGCCCGCTGTGTCCGTATCCGCAAATTGCCAAGTGGACGGGTAAGGGAACGGCTTCGGATGCGCAAAGTTGGGTTTGCCAGACGCCTGTCCGAAAGTAGTAACAGCTGAATCGTTAGAGTGACCGAATTCGAAAGAACTGAGTCACGAGACATCGCACAGAGCGAGGTGCAGCTTGCACCAAGAAAATCGGCGCGCGTTTCTCACCAGCACGCTAACTTCTGGGATTGCCTTGGCGCTTGCGCCGGCAATCTTGTCCGCTCAATCAGCCCAGCAAACCATTCGGCAACCTCCGCTATTCGGCAACGAAAACGGTCTTTACGATTTTGTCGACCCCGAGCTGCTGCCCGCCCTAAAATCTCTTCCAAAATTGCACCTCGCCAATGAAACGTTGGCGTGGGTGCGGCAGCAGGAACAGGCGCCACCGCCGCTGCTGCCTCCTGCGCCACAACCCGTGGAGCGGCGGATTCCCGGGCCTGTCGGCGCGAAGGATTTGCGCTTGACCATCGTCGATCCGGCGCCCGGCGCCACAGGGCGGCCAGTTCTGCTGCACACGCACGGCGGGGGCTAGGTCGGACGCAGCGCCGCTCTCGCTATCAACTTCCTGCAGACCGCTGCTCAGACCTGCAACTGCGTAGTAACATCTGTGGACTACCGTTTTCCTGGTTCACTCGAAGACAACTATACCGTTCTTCGTTGGGTGCACTCGAATGCCGATGCGCGAGTGCTACGAACGGCTCGTACAGTTCTGCAAAAATTCCCCGAATCGAACGAGTACGTAGGCAATCAGAGAGCCGTTAGACAACGATTACTCTCTTCTCTCCGGTGACGTTCGCGGAACGCACCTGAAATCCGGGTGCATATCTTTCTCCGATTTAGTTCAAAGTATTTTTTTTGTCCTCTTCGTGTCGTGTTTTCTCTGCCGTTTCCGATTTCCTTAGTAGAGACGGGAATTCTCCCCAAACCCGGCCTCCTTGGGACTTTCGAAAATCTGACCGATATTTGGAGGACGTCATGACCACCGCCGCTCGACGTTTGTTCTTACTCTGCCTGGCAGCCATATTGTTGGGCTCCCTCGCATTCTCTCAATCAGCTAGCTCCTCTCAGTCGTCCGCCATTGTGCCGCGCCTCGTGAACTTCTCTGGCCGAGCGATTGACGACAGAAAAGTTATCACGGGTACAACCGGTGCCACTTTCGCCATCTATAGCGAAGAGTCCGGCGGAGCTCCGTTGTGGCTTGAAACCCAGAATATCCAGGCTGACGCCAAGGGGAATTACGTGGTGCAACTTGGGGCAACCAAACCGGAAGGACTGCCATTGGATTTGTTCGCTTCGGGCGAGGCGCGCTGGCTCGGCGTAACCATCAATGGCGGGCAGGAACAACCGCGCGTGCTATTGCTCAGCGTGCCGTATGCGTTGAAGGCAGCGGATGCCGAGACAGTCGGGGGACTGCCGGCATCCGCTTTTATGCTGGCTAGGGCGCCAAGCGCGGCTTTCGCTTCGATCAATGCGATCACGAATGCTGGGGCTAATAGCAATACGCCCGCATTGAGCGGCACAGGAACAACAGACTTCCTTCCATTGTGGACTAACAGCACTGGAACTCTAGGAAACTCGGTGCTGTTCCAGAGCGGCACTGGAAGCACCGCGAAAATCGGGATCAATTCCACGACGCCGGCTTCAACCTTGGACGTGAACGGTACGGTGACCGCACGCGGTAACTTGAGCCTGCCCGCAACCGGAGCAGCGACCACCAGTGCCGGGAAGGATTCTCAACCTTTGAGCTTTACTGCATCTTCCTACAACAGCGGCACGGGTTCGGCGGTCAATCAGAACTTCCGGTGGCAGGCTGAGCCCGCGGGAAACAATACCGCGAGTGCGAGTGGAACACTGAATTTACTCTACAGCGTTGGAGGGAACACTCCCACCGAGACCGGCTTGAAGGTGGCTAAGAACGGGCAAATCTCGTTTGCCGCCGGACAGACGTTTCCCATTGTGACGGGAGGAGTAACGAACGCGATGCTGGAGAGTTCATCCATTACGATCACACCAGGCACGGCGCTGACCGGAGGCGGAAAGATCGCTTTGGGCGGAGCCGGCACGCTAAACCTCGACACCACCAAGGTCCCGCTCCTGGCTGCGGCGAACGTTTTCTCCAACAGTCAGACCTTTTCCGCAGGTCTGACCGCTTCCACCAGCGGGTACATCCCGATTTTGGAGCAAGCGCCCGAATCAGGGGTCGGCACCGCGTTCGAAATGCAAACCACGGGAAGTGGTGGAATGGCCTGGCAGATTCTGAACACTGGCGCAGGCGCATCACAGGGAGCAAACAAGCTGAATTTCCGCAATGACACCCTGGGTTTGGACATCATGACCATGACTTCTGGTGGCAACGTCGGGATTGGCACGAAGACCCCGGGAGCCGGTCTCGATATGACTGGGGGCCTGACCGTCAATGGATCCGGCGACACTACATTCTCGACGCAGTACGAGGGTGTAAACGCCTTCGCTCTGAACCCAGACCCAGTCATCAACCCCCAAGGAGTCCTTGTCGGGAATGCCTGGACGCTCTATGACTATACGTTTGGCAGCTGGACGGCCGGCATTACCCAATCCCAAGGCATGGTCGGCATCGGGACCGGAGCGCCAGGTGTCCCACTGGACGTGTTTGCCAGCTGTGGCGGCTGCGAAGCTGCCTTCTTCGATGGCAGCGTCGATGTTGATGGCAACCTTTCGAAGGCCGGAGGGTCCTTCAAAATCGACCATCCTCTCGATCCGGCGAACAAGTACCTCTACCATTCCTTCGTCGAGTCGCCGGATATGATGAACATCTACAACGGCAACGTAACCACCGACGCGGAAGGCAACGCAACGGTCCAGATGCCGGACTGGTTCGAAGCCCTCAATCGGGATTTCCGTTATCAACTGACGGTAATTGGCCAGCCCGCGCAGGCCTACCTCTCGCAGGAACTCGCTGACGGCGAGTTCGGCATCAAGACCGACAAGCCCAACGTCAAAGTCTCCTGGCAGATCACTGGCGTCCGGCAGGACGCCTGGGCTAACGCTCATCGCATTCCGCTAGAAGCGCAGAAATCTGCCGACGAACGCGGGCTCTACCTCCATCCGGAATTGTTCGGCGCTTCCCCGGACAAGAAGATCGTGCCCCACCGGAATCCGGGAACGATGAAGGCTCCCGCACAACTCTCGCAGACAAAACCGACGCACACGGCCATACGCTAGCAGAAGCGGTTGCCAATTGACTCTTATGGCCGAATGCCCCGTTCAAGCTATGCCTGGACGGACAGACGAAGCCAGAGGGATTCCCTCTGGCTTCCTGATTTGCTTTCATGTTTCCTGCGTTTTGAATCTTGCCAAGTGAGTAGGTTTATACGCATAAATTCCCTCTGATGACAGTGAATCTCGTCGTATTTTTCCTTCGGCTCCGTGATGAACTCGGCTCCTCGACATTTCCATAACTCATAGCACGCTCGAATATCCGCAACGCGGATATTCAGGAAGCTGCTGACCTTATCCGGGTCGGCAGGGACGGCTGAGCGTTACCGACGGCTTGTCCGAGGTGGGCCCGCCCCCGACGTTGACGATCAGCCAAGTATTCGCGATCTGAATGTGCACTGACGCACCCTTGCTGCCGCCCCTGCTGAGAATGCGGCCGCCGAAGACCTTCTCAAAAAAATCAGCCGATCGGTCGATGTCGGCGACGGTGATGAAATGTGTGACGGTGAATCCGTCGCGCGGGGGCATCTCATAGTTCTTTTGCTCGATTTTCAGGCGGCATCAGCGAAAAACCGCCGAACGTAGTTTTCGATATTTACGCCCTCCAGGACTGTCGTCCCCTTTCTCAATGAGCTCTTTCTGGGCGTCTCCGATTCTCATGCCGCTGAAACCACTTTCTTCCTCTCATCGAGTGCCGGTAGAAGAAGTTTCAAAAGCGCTTGATCAGAGAACGGATTCTGGCCTGAGATCAGCTCGCGATCTTGAACGACATAGCTGGTCCATGGAGCGAGCACACTTACGTCACCGCCCGCCGTACTCAAGGCGAAGTCCGGATAGAAGAGAACCTTACCCTCAATCTCAAGCGGTTCCCGCTGCTGCTCTTCCGCTGTCGAAAAGATGGTCATCTTATATCCGGAATAGATCCAGCCTTGGGCCTTTGCGCGCGCTCCGGCGGCATCGCCCGCCGCCAGCGCGGCAACTACCTCCTTCGAATTCGGAAGCGCCGAAAGAAGTGAAATCGGGCCATGGCAGAGCACAGCCGTAGGCTTGGAGGTTTCGTGAAAGTGTCTCATCACTATGCCGGCATTGGGATCGTCGAGAAGATCGATCATCGGACCATGGCCGCCGGGGACGAAAACAGCGTCATATTGATCCAGGCCCGATGCGATGACATCCGCGATGCGGACTGGATCTCTGAGCCCCTTCAGGCCGTCGCGGAATAACATATAGTCCTCAAGCTTGGCCGCGTCCCCACCGAAGAAATCGGCGACCTCTGAATGCACATCCACTTGGGGCGCGTTGCCTTTGGGGTTGGCGAAAGTGATTTCGTAGCCCTCCTTCATCAGGGCGCGAACCGGAACCGTCAGTTCGTTGAGATAGTAGCCGGCGCCGGCATAAACCTTGCCATCCTTCAAGGGCAAACCGCGACCGCTCGACACCAGCACTAAGACTTTTCCTCTAGTTGTCATTGTTGTTCTCCTTGATTTGAAATCGAATTCTGTTCTGCTGAATATGAGCTAGCTCATCGTCCGCGGCTTCCTCCAAAGTGCGCAAGGACCGGCTACCGCGGTTGATGTGAGTTATGCCCCTGGGAATCCGAACATCAACCATGACTGATTGGCTACCCAATGTGGGTACAGCTCCGTCATCTGATCGAATAGCTGCTGG
>DATNKA010000697.1:0-2014 GCA_035603655.1 Candidatus Acidiferrales bacterium
AAAATTGAAGCCGGTACCTTCATCTATGAGAATGTAGCCGGTATGGACGCCGCCGTAAGATACCTGGAAACACTTGGTGGCGCGCTACCCGCAGAAACAAAGCCTGGTTCTGCGAGTTCAAGACGAAATAACCTCGTAAACAGCATGAACGCGATCGTGGCCTACGAACGCCTGCTTGCGCTGGAGTTGTTGCGCGTGCTGAAGGCGGCCGGAGCGACTGTCTACGGCATCCATGAGGAAGATCGGTTGCGCGAGCGTGTGCCGACGTTCTGCTTCAATCTGGGAGCGATTGAGCCAGCTGTTGTCACCACAACCCTCGCCAAGGCTGGTATCGGTATTCGCGACGGTCACATGTATGCACCGCGATTGATGAGGAGGTTGGGTCTGGATCCGGAGAGAGGTGCGGTTCGTGTCTCCCTTGTACATTACAATACTGTCGAAGAGATTCACCGCTTCCGAAACGTACTCCTAGACTTGAAGCGGCTTGCATAAAGCACCGGGGCCATCCGAATTTTCGGCGTCCACACCGGCAATCACAGACGCGGATAGCTCCTCCCCGCAGGGCACAAACCTTCAGCGCAGTTTGACTCAGCGACAACTCACGATGCTGGCGCTCGGTGGAGCGATCGGAGTTGGATTGTTCCTGGGCAGCAGCGTAACCATTCGGCTCGCCGGCCCCGGCGTCATCATCACCTATCTGTTGGGAGCGGGAATCGCGATGATTGTGGCTTATGCGGTTGCCGAGATGGCGGTGGTCCCCCCGGTTGCCGGCGCGTTTGGCGTGTACGCCGAGATCTATCTCAACCCGTGGGCTGGCTTTGCGGTTCGCGCGACTTATGGGCTCGTCCAGATCATCGCTATCGGAGCGGAGGTGACGGCGGTAGCGATCTACTTTGGATTCTGGTTCCCTCATGTGCCACAGTGGCTTTGGGTGGTCAGCGCTTCGCTGGCCCTCGTCGCGATCAATGCCTTGCAGGTGGGGCGCTTTGGAGAATTTGAATACTGGTTCGCGCTCATTAAGGTGTCTGCAATCCTCGTATTCATTGCGATTGGCGTGCTGTTGATCGTTGGCGCCGGACCAAAGCCGGCTCTCGGACTCTCGAATCTCTCCGCCAATGGTGGTTTCTTACCATTCGGGATGAAGGGCGTCTGGCTGGCGCTCACGCTTGCGTTGACCAGTTACATGGGAGTGGAACTCATTGCGGTTACCTCCGGAGAGGCCAAGAATCCCGAGCAGTCGATTCCGCGGGCGATGCGCACGATTGTGTTCCGCCTGATTTTCTTTTACGTGCTGGCGATTGGGGTCATGCTCGCCATGACGCCGTGGAATCGAGTGGGGAGCGGAGAGGGAATCTCGGGTAGCCCATTCGTCGGTGCTTTTGCCGGGATTGGAATTCCGTATGCCGCAAGCATCATGAATCTGGTGGTGATTACGGCTGCGCTCTCCAGTTGTAACACCGACCTGTACTTGGCCACCCGCATGCTTTTTTCCCTCTCCCGCGGCGGGTATGCGCCCGGGTGGATCTCCCGCTTGAGTAAGAACGGAGTCCCTCATCGAGCGCTAGGTCTTTCCACGGTTGGCATGATGGCGGCAATCTTGCTGGCAAAATATGCGCCTGCCCGAGCGTTCTTGATGCTGTATGGGGTAGCCGTGGCAGGCATGTTCTTTGTGTGGGCTGTGATTCTTCTCAGCCACGTTCGTTTTCGCCAAAGCCTTAGCCCAGAGGACGCCGCGCGCCTCCCGATGCGACTAGCCTTTTCTCCCTATTCGAATTGGCTGGGGATTGCCGCCTTGCTCGGCGTAACCGCCGCCACGTTCTACGTGGATGGCTTGCAATATTCGGTGCCCGCGTTCTTGCCGCTTTTCATAGCCATGTCGCTCGTGTACTGGAGAGTTTCGCGCCGAAACAAAAATGCGAAGGGCGAAACTGCAACGATCTCGTCCGTACCCTAAGGCGAAGGCCGGAGGCGACAGGTTGCTCGGAACGCACAATTGTCCGATCGGCTCGGCATA
>DATNKA010000698.1:0-2044 GCA_035603655.1 Candidatus Acidiferrales bacterium
CTCGGGCTTTCGTATCCGACCTCGACCAGCAGAATTGTAAGGGCGGCTGGTCCAAGCGCGGTTCTTCGTGCAGCTTTACCTATTCGGAGAATGGCGCACCAGCGACGAGGTCTGCGAAATTCGGAGGCGTAAACCCCTCAAGGTATCGAATGCTAAAATCCCGAAGAATGTTGTCAATCGCCATCATCGGTTTCTGACGAACGACATTGCAAAGGCATTCTTTGAATTGGTCCTTAAATGCCAGCCGAGGAAATGCGGTTAGGATCGCCCCCTGTTTCTCCTGCGGGATGCGATCAAGACCAGCGCCGAGAACGTCCACCGCGATTCCTGAATGGGTCATCACTACCTCGGGCTCTTTGTGGAGAGCGAGTGTTGGGGTCGTGTGAAGTGCAATAGCGTCCCACACAACCTGCGTTTGCTGAGCTGAGATGCCGCGATCTTTCAAAAATTCGCGGGCCGCATTCGCGCCGTCTACTTCGAAGCGATTCTCCCCGTTGTACCGCTCGGTCAAACCGAGATCGTGCAGGATCGCTGCTACAGCTAAGAGCTCAGCGTCCGGTGCTATCGCGGCGCTCTCTGCAAGGACGATTGCGAACAACCAAGAGCGCATCACATGATTGAAAAGGAATGGCTCTAACAAACTCCGCGACAAGTCAATCGCGTCGCGCACCAGCGCTGTGTCGGGTACCTTGATCCCTGCGAAATCCATGTTCGTCCTTTCTCACAGTCAGACCGCTGGATGTGGGCTGCGAGGTCTACTCAGCCGCGGCATCATTGAGCAATTTCTCTACCTTGGCGTCCAATTCCCGAGCGACCTTCAAAGCATCCAGGTTTTCGTATGGCTCCAGAAAGCTGACCATTCTGTCGTAGGACAAATGCACGCCATCGGTCCGCTCATCGACGAGAACGGTGACAGGCGCATATGACCCTGCGTCCAAAACATGCTTGGCCATCTCCTTCATGACGAGTGGATTGCCGATAACAAGCCTCACGATCTTCGGTTTTTCGAGACCTGTCTCCTTGCGGACCACCGCGCCATGATCAAATTCCAAGAACAACATGAGCCCGGTTTTACCCATGTTGCGATTGATCACCTGTTCCAACTCGGCGAAGGTGCCCTGCGACTTGGACGCATTCGCAAACGCGGCAAGATCGAGTTGGCCAACACCAGCTTTCAAAGAAGCTACGACCGCCTCGAATGATCGTGACGTTGTCAGGCTGAAGCGTTGTACTTCGATTGTTTGAATTGCCATTCCAGTCTTCCTTTCGCGCGAATGTTTGGAGCGGGCTATACCTGTGCGAAACCGCCATCGACGAACAGTTCGGCCCCTGTGACATAACTCGCATCATCGGAGGCGAGAAACACGACAGCTCTTGCGATCTCATCCGGGACCCCGAGTCTGCCGAGCGGTACGATGTTGGAGATCATCTTCAAACGTTGCTGTCCCGTCTTTGAGGAACCCAGCAGTCCGCTAAGCCCCGGAGTATCGGTGGAACCTGGGCTCACGGCGTTCACGCGAATGCGGCGACTCCGCAGATCCGTCGCCCACGTGCGAGCGAATGAGCGCACGGCGTCCTTGGTAGCGCTGTAGACGCTATTCGACGGCAGTCCCTTGCTAGCAACCACAGACGCACAAAGGACAATGGAGGCACCGTCCTTGAGTAATGGCAACGCCTTTTGTACGGTAAAGAGCAGTCCTTTCACATTGACATCGAATATCGAGTCAAAGAACTCCTCGGTGATTTCTCCGAGGGGCGCATATTTTGCGGTGCCCGCGTTGGCAAACACAATATCGAGACGACCCCTCTCCTGCTTAATCTGGGCGAAGAGTCGTTCGAGGTCACCAATTTGAGATACATCTCCTTGCACCCCAGTGACACTTTCTCCTATGCTCTTGACCGCTGAAGCCAACTCCTTCTCACGCCGACCGGTGATAAAGAGGTAGGCTCCTTCGGCCACGAAACGCTTCGCGGTAGCAAGACCAATCCCGCTTGTCCCACCAGTGACAAGTGCGATTTTTCCTTCCAGCTTGCAGCCCATTTT
>DATNKA010000699.1:0-3321 GCA_035603655.1 Candidatus Acidiferrales bacterium
TTCGGCAATGTCTGACCTGTCGTCTGTGCCGGCCCGCCACTAACCGAGACGATCCACAGGTCATTGTTGGTGGAAGCAGCTTCATTCTTGTCGTGATTCGACGTATAGCAAATCTCCTGCCCGTCGGGCGAGAAGGCGTAGTCGTCCTGGCCGCCGAGCGAGAAGACGGGAGAATCGTAGTCGCCGGGGGTGAGATCGCGGGGAACCGAGAAAACCCGCAAGGCCATCGGGTTTTGCTGGTTTGCCAAATGCGCATTTGTCGGCCCCTCGGCCGAAACCACAAACAGGTGGGTACGCTTGCCTTCTTTGTAAGCATTCCAGTGGCGATACAGCAGGCGGTCGAAAATCAGCGCCTTGACCTTCGATTGCTCGACTTCCTTGACTTTTTTTGCGTTGCACGCAGCCTCTGGCTCGGGAGCCCCGTCGCAGCCGGGATAGACATCCGAAGGGAAGAGAATATTCTTTCCATCTGGTGACCAGAGTTCGCCTCCGGCCTCGGTCGCAATTGACGTCAGCTTGTGGGCGCCCGTGACCGATCCGTCAGCGCCGTCGAAATCCGCTACCCAAATCTGCGAGCCTCCTTCTTTGGTTGAGATAAAAGCGAAGCGCTTCCCATCCGGCGCCCAGCGCGGACGGTCGGCATCCTGATCCGCAATGATCTCCCGCTCCTGCCCTCCAGCCAGGGGCACGACCCAGATATGCGGCGTTTTCGTATTGGCCTCGAGATTCACCTCGACCACGCTGAAGATCACCCACTTCCCATCAGGCGAAACTTCCGGCTCGCCCACTCGCTTCAGCTTCATCATGTCTTCGAAAGTGAACGGATGCTTGCCCTGCGCCAAGGCAGGAAGCGCGAAAGCAATCAAAGCAAGAGAACCAAGAATAAAACGCCGCATGACGGAGCCCCCAGCAAACCGAAAAGTGTAGCAGGTTTGGTTGCGCCGCCCTCACTACCGTTCGATCCACGGATTTTCCAGCCACACGCCGCAGCCTTCGAAGTCGGCGCTGTTCCGCGTGGCCAGGATGGCATCGCGGGAGTGCACGATGGCGGCGATCTGCGCGTCCAAGTCTGGGATAGGTCGGCCTTGGGCGCGGCGGCGGGCTGCGATGCCCGGAAACGCGCGTGCGGCGGCGGCGTCAAAGGGCAGCACCCGCCCGCCAAAATCTTCCGCGAACATCGCTTGGGCCTGGGCGAGCATCTTGTCGCGGCGCTTTCCCCTAGGGAGAAGTTCGAGTCCGAAGAGGATTTCAGCCAGGCTAATGGCAGTCACAAAGAAATGGCCGTTCTCCGGCTTTCGGGATAACCATCCCATCACGGCCGGCGAGGGCGAAGGCCGCATCGGCTCGGAAACCACACTGGTGTCCAGGATCGTGATCACGAATGTCACTTGAATTGGATTTCGCGAACGGTTCCGCGACGAGGAGGAATTTTTAAATCGATGCCACCTAGAGGAGCGAAGCGCCGGCGGATGGCTTCTCCGAGATTTTCCGGCTCAGAATCGGCGCGGGCCAAACCGGTTTCGAGCAGCTCGCGAGCCTCTTGCTCCATGGAGTGCCCGTTGCGAGCGGCGCGAATACGCAGTCGACGCTTGGTGTTCTCTGGGAGTTTTCGGATGATAATACTGGCCATGCCATCAATGATAGCATTGATGGCATAGAGCAAGCATCTTGAACTCCCGCTTTCGGCCTTCGGCTACGATCGTGGTCACTACCGTCGCGACGATAATGCAGAATCCGTCTCTGGAAAGGCGGAACGGGACTAGTGAGGAAGAGCCGATGCTGAATAACGAAGGCCCGCAACCCCTTTTTTCCCGACGGCAACCCCTTGATCGTTCTGGCATCCAAGTTAGCGGCAGAACTGCAGCGCCCACCCCTGGCCTCACTGAGCGGAGAGGGGTCGGGGGAGGGCCGCGGCAGTAGGGGGCATCCGCTCTAAAGTATTTTCCAAAAATTGATTCCTCGGGACATAGTTTCCCTGTCCTGCGGTCGGACACCAACAGTATTGGAGGCGCTCGCCGACGCGTTCCTTCCAGATTCGGTAAACTAGGGAGTATGAGGCTGGTTCCCCGCACCGTTCTTTTTGCTGTCTTCTTGCTGGCGCTCGCGGTCCCCGCTCCGCCGGCACTTGCCCAGGAAGGTCCCCTAGAAAATACTCCGCCCAAAGGGGTCACACCTGAGGAAATCATTACCCACTTTGCCGCGCGGGAAAAATTGTTCAAGGACGCACGCGACCACTATACCTACCGGCAGGACATCAAGGTTCAGACGCGCGACGGCGACACCGTCACCGGCGAGTACCACGAGGTATTCGACGTGCTATACGACGACAAGGGACATCGCATCGAAAACGTCGTCTTCGCACCGCAATCTTCTTTGGAGGCCGGTGGCCTCTCCCTCGACGAAGGCGATGTTCAGGATTTCCGCAATCGCCTTCCCTTCGTGCTCACCACCGAAGAGGTCCCCGAATACAACATCCTCTACGCCGGACAGCAGACCGAAGATCAGTTGCACTGCTACGTTTTCGACATCGCGCCCAAAGCCATCGTCGGGAAAAAACGCTACTTTCAGGGACGTATCTGGGTTGACGATCAGGATTTCCAGATCGTGAAGACATACGGCCAGGCCGTCCCGGAGATTAAAGACACAAAAAAGAAGGGCAAAGAAGAGCATCTCTACCCGAAGTTCACGACCTGGCGCCAGCAGATCGATAATCAGTATTGGTTCCCCACTTACACGCGCGCGGATGACACCCTGCACTTCAATATGGGCGACATCCACATCCGCGAGATCGTGAAGTACGAAGACTATAAACGCTTCGGATCGAACGTGAGAATTCTGTACGAGGGAAAAGAAGTTCCAAAGGGGGACCAGAAAGACCAGAAGCCCGCACCGGATCAGAAGCCCGACGAGAAAAAGCCCGACGCGCCGCAGAATCCGCAAAAGTAAGGGTTTTAGAGTTTCAGGGCTTCAAGGTTTCCAAACGGGTCCGTCACGCCGTTTACGCAAGGAATCGATCAGGCGATTTAGAAGACCGAGTGCCTGGTAAGTCTCTCGGTCCAGGATTTCCGAATCGATGCGGCTTTCGGTGAGGAAGGCCCAGCGCGAAGGCCAGTTGAGTGTCGAGTTCCAGGAGAAGAGGCGCACGCTTGGCCGAGGAAGCGCAGGAATTCGCGGAGAGTTAATCTGCCCAGGCCCTCGGCGAAGTTTGAAGCAACCGAAACGGCGCCCGTCTGACCTAGATGTCAGACCAGTGAAGCTTTAGTAGAACAGATACTTCCTCCACTTATCATCCGACCGTCCCATGAGCCGCATGATGTGGCG
>DATNKA010000700.1:0-2551 GCA_035603655.1 Candidatus Acidiferrales bacterium
TGGGTGTGGACGTTCATGTGGGATTCCTCATCGATGGTGGCAAATTAGACACCATCATCCAGCCGATATTCCATCGGGGATGCAAGTCACCTGGACAAGAGAGGTAGGTCGACGCCGGGTGCACCGCAAAAAAATAAGGCCGTCGGCGGAGTATGATCGCCCACGGCCTTGCCAGCCCCGGATATTAAATTGGCTCACGCCATCCGGCACGAAACACTTTGCCCCAGGTGGGCCGGCGGGGGTGTGAGCTAGTTCACAAAGCACATAAAAAGATACGGCCGGCCCTTTTTCAGTGGAAGGCTGCAGAGAGCGCGCGCCTCGCGCGGAGGGGGCGCCGAGCAACGTTCAGGGACTGCACAGCATGGCCAAGCCGGAACATACTAGCCCGGCACCTACAGGCAGGCCCCATTTGATCGCGGCGTAAAGCGCCGATAGTACCGCAACGATCAAGACGGCCCACTTCACGAAACTCCCAAGCCAGGAGAGAAACCGTCTGCCGGGCGGGGTGTAGCGCCAGACAACCGTTCGAATCCTGGCTTCCAACGTTCCTTGCGTGGCATTGATGCGGTGGATTTCTCCAAGGAAGTTCACGAATTCCGATTGCACCACCGGCGATCTCGCATGTCGATCCCACGCATCCGCGTAGGAAACCGGACCGATGGCGAATTGTGCGCCGTTGGCATTCCTGTACGCATAAGTCCGCCAGCGCATCCATTCTACCAGCGCGTCCTGGGCCAGGAATCCCCCCTTGTATGCGAAGAACTCATCGAACATCAGGCCGAAGAGTTGCCGATACAATTCGTACGCCTTCAACTCGGTCTCAGGTTCGATCCTGGTAACGGTGGCCGCGGCGGTCTGGGCGTTGGCAACAGCTGGTCCTTGATCGTCCACTCCCGTACCTGGCTCGGGCGCAGTGACCTCGGCAACGTGTACCGGCCCGGCTGCCTCCGCCCCTGGTCGGGGCGCCGCGACCCCATTAAGCGGTTCTTGCCCAGCCGCAAGGAGTTTCAGTTCGAGCTCATTTTTGCTCTGCATGATGCCGTGAAAGCGCTCGGTGAACTTGAGGAAGAACTCGGTTTGTTTGATTGACCTATTCAGGCTCCAGGTCGCGACGAGCGCAACTGCCGCAGTGGTGCCGGCCGTTATAAGTGAGCCGAAAAGGGGTATCGCGTCGTGCCACTTAGAAAGCCAGTCCGTCAAATCCGCCATGACGATCGCCCCCCCAACCTCGGGTAGCTTAGCCGATCTGACATCTCGGAACAGTGACGTTTGAGGGCATCGCGGACCCCGTCGCGCCGCCGGCGAAGTGCTCGATTTGGTTTTGGGCGCGAGCTATACTGAAACGCCAATCAAGCGTTGTCATTAAGCAGGAGGCTCACATGCGCTCTTTTTTGATAGCAATTGTTGTCATTCCGCTGTCGTCGCACGTGCTAGCGCAGCAAAATTCCGATGCCGCAAAAGGATATACAGGGGCGTACACAGCGCCCGGCGATCCCAAACCCTATTCAACAGGCCCGCTGCCGCAGGTCGATACGGGGGTCGGTCGCGATGTTCCGGGGCCAGGCGATACAACCAAAACTGTGAAGGCTGTCCCGTGTAAGGCTACCGCTCAGGAGACCGATGGCGTGACCACCTGTATCGGCATTCCCGAAAAAAAGGGCAGATAGACTCTCTTCGGCCTCTATCGACCTTTACAGGTCGTCGTGATGGCACTTGAAGAACGGGTGACCCAACTTGCCTTCGGCCGACTTGGCCCGGTACTCGATCTCGGCGAGAGGTCGAAGCCGGACTGTTGAGAGCGCGCTCGAAATAGCAGATCTGCGCTGCTTCGGAACGGCGGTAAAGTGCCATCACGCCAGTTGCCAGCGTAGCTACGGGAAATTACTTCTCTTCCACGAGGGTGAGTTTTTGCTGGAGGCGCGTGACGACCGTCGCGATCGCATCGCTCGCAATCGCTCGTTCTGCTTTTCCAAATCTGATCCCGTGCACATCCCAATTTGAATGTGAATTTGATCTGGCGAAAGCGACGATCACACCACGGAAATCCTCACATCCGGGAACAGCCTTCACGACCTTCGAGATCTCGAGTTCGATCTCCGAAGCTATCGCATCCCTCACGCCAGGAGTATCCATATTGTCGAAACGTGTTTCATCGTTATCGAGAGTCAAACCCGGAGCTAGGCTCTCCGCTGGCAAAACATCGTCTTGGTGTTCAACAGTCGCCGATATTGCAGTAGCCGCTTCGTCATCATCAGCGGAAGTCAATGAAATGTCTTCTGCGTCTGTCTCAACTGATGAGACAGCACTGCTGCTAATGGGACTTTCCGGGGAGGGTTTGACGCTGTCAGTCTCAGATGAGATGGCGACATACGGAGCGACCGTGACATGAGTATCAGCAGCTTCGGTCGGGCTATGACCGTCCTCAACCAATTGAGCGATGGCCCCGCGACCTTCTTGGATTGAAGGCTTAACGCCGCCAGCGAGGTCCCTGGTGGGGGCGCTGGCTTTAGATTGTCGCAGATCAAAGTCGATCGCGTCCCGCACGATCAGC
>DATNKA010000701.1:0-4057 GCA_035603655.1 Candidatus Acidiferrales bacterium
CACGGCATGGAATCGCGACCCGGGAATGTTGCCGACGGCAGTTACCCCTTGAGTCCCGTACACCCCGGCTTGGCTAGCAATGTTCGACCCGCCCATCCACGTCCATTGGCCTGCGCTGTACTCCCAGAGATCGTTGAGTGCTCCCAATGTTCCGTTCGAGTCGTAGCCGCCTCCACCAAAGAGCCAGAAATTTCCGGACGCATCAATCCATCGAACCTCGCTGTTCCGTGCGCCGGGAATATTGCTGGAAGCAGCCGTCCCCTGAGTTCCGTATATTCCCGGTTGGTTGACGATGTTGGCACCGCCCATCCACGTCCATTGGCCGGAACTGTATTCCCACAGATCATTGAGGAAGCCGTTGTTCCCAGCCGAATCGAAACCATTTCCACTGAAGAGCCAGAAATTTCCGGAAGCACCGATCCAGCTCATGGACTGCTCTCTCGCTCCGGGAATATTGCTCGGCGCCGCTGTCCCCTGAATCCCATAGCTTCCCTGCTGGCTAACGACATCGGCGCCATTCACCCAGGTCCATTGGTTAACGGCAGCGGGGGGCGGCGATCCTGCTACTTTGCCTCCGCCGCCGCACGCCGACAAACACACCAGAGCGATCATCACCGACATGGAACCGAGAGTAACAGCGGCATCCTGTTGGAGGGTCGTCATCCGAGCAATCTTACTCTTTGACGCATTGTTGACGTACCCAGACGATTTCACTCATCGAGAATGGCTGGCTGGCGAGTCCAGGTCCAATGAGTGAAATAGGGATACGTCAACGATCCTCTTGAGCCAGCGCCAACTCCATACCCTTCATTGACTTGGCCGCTTCGAGCACGTAAGATTCGCCACGAATGATCGGACAAACTCTCTCACACTACCGAATCATCGAGAAACTCGGTGGCGGCGGGATGGGCGTCGTCTACAAGGCCGAGGATACTGAGCTCGGCAGGTTTGTCGCGCTGAAGTTTCTGCCGGAGGATTTGGCGCGTGATCCGCAGGCTCTGGAGCGCTTTCGGCGCGAGGCTAGAGCCGCATCGGCGTTGAACCACCCCAACATTTGCACGATTTACGAAATCGGCAAGAGTAACGACCAATCTTTCATTGCGATGGAGTTCTTGGAGGGCCAAACCCTCAAACACCGAATCGCCGGACGGCCGATCGACAATGAAACGCTGGTTTCTCTAGGCATCGAGATCGCCGATGCGCTGGATGCGGCTCATGCCAAGGGCATTGTGCATCGTGACATCAAGCCGGCGAACATTTTTGTCACCGAACGTGAGCATGCCAAGATTCTGGATTTCGGCTTGGCCAAGGTGCAAGCGATGGGCTCCGCCAGCAGCTCCGCTAACACGCAAACCCGCAGCCTGCATGATGAACAACTGACCAGCCCTGGGTCGGCGGTGGGTACGGTCGCCTACATGTCGCCCGAGCAGGCGAAAGGTCGAGAGCTGGATGGGCGCAGCGACTTATTTTCTTTCGGCGCCGTGCTCTACGAAATGGCGACGGGCGCGCTGCCGTTTCGAGGCGAGAGCACAGCAGAGATCTTCAAGGCCATTCTGGATGCCACGCCGACGGCGGGTGCCCGGCTCAATCCGGATGTGCCGGTGGAACTGGAGCGCATTGTCAGCAAGTCACTTGAGAAGGATCGAAATCTTCGCTACCAGAGTGCTGCCGACTTGCGTTCCGACCTGACGCGCTTGAAGCGGGATCTGGATTCAGGAAAGGCATCCGCCATTCAGTCGTCCGCAACTTCCGCGGTCTCAGACAGTCAGGCTTCGGTTCCAGTTGCTGAGCGGCCGCGCACGGTGTCAAGCAAACTCAGGGCATTGGGCGTGGCCGGGCTTGTGGTACTCGGCGTGATAGGGGCCGCGGTGTACTTAATGCGCGGCCGGTCGCAGGCAAAGAAGATCGACTCGCTGGCAGTGTTGCCGTTCGTAAACGCGACCGCCGACGCCAACAATGTATACCTCAGCGATGGCCTAACCGAGAGCCTGATCAGCGCCCTGTCGGAGATACCCGATCTCAAAGTGATGGCGCGAAGCACCGTCTTCCGGTTCAAGGGGAAGGACGACGACCCACAACAAATCGGGCAAAAGCTCCAGGTCAGTGCGGTTCTGATGGGCCGAATTACCCAGCGCGGCGATGATTTGGGGGTGCAGACAGACCTGGTGAATACGTCGGACGGTAGTGAACTTTGGGGAGCGCATTACGAGCGCAAAGCCGCCGACATCACCCAGTTGCAAAGCGACATTGCACGCGACATTTCAAAGCGCTTGCGTGGCCACTTAAGCGCCCAGTTAAGCGAAGAGAAGCAGCAACGTTTCGGCAGCGCCGGAACTACCAACCCAGAGGCCTACCGACTTTACCTTGAAGGGCGGCAACTGTGGTACGGACGCACTGGGGAAGGATTAACGAAGAGCATCGATTTGTTTCAACAGGCCATTGCCGCCGATCCTAACTATGCTCTTGCCTACGCCGGGCTGGCCGAAACCTACAATGTTATCCCGAGTTACGTGACCACCATAACCTCGCGGCAGGCGAGTCTACTGGCGAACGCGGCAACCCAAAAGGCTCTCGACTTGGATGACTCCTTACCGGAGGCGCATCTGGCGCGCGCTGGCTTCCTATGCTTTAACTGGAAGTGGGACGACGCCGAACACGAATTTCAGCGCGCCATCCAGTTAGACCCCAACAGCGCCGGGGCCCATTATTTGTACGCCTTCACCCTTCTCGTTCCCGAGAAAAAATTCGATCAGGCGCTTGAGGAATTTCATGTAGCTCTGTCGCTCGATCCGCTCTCTCCCATCATGAATACAAACTATGCGGCCACGCTGATGGACGCGCATCGCTATCCGGAGGCTCTCGCTCAATTTCAGAAGACCCTGCAGCGCGATCCGACTTTCGGACCAGCCCATCACAAGCTGGCGCAGTTGTATGCCACAACGGGTGATTTCACGAGTGCAGTTCGCGAACTGCAAAAGTTCACTGGTGCACCAGGATCGTGGAGCGGGGAGGCGAAAGGTTATAGGGACCTGGCACTTTCGGCGTTCCAGAAGCAAGAACAGACTACCTGGGTGGCTTTGGCTCTTTCGGTGACGGGTGAGCGTAGCAAGGCTCTCGACTACCTGGAGAAGGCAGTTTCCAACCAGGAAATTGAAGTTGTTTTAACCCTTCGTTTTCCATCTTTTGATCCTATCCGTTCCGATCCGCGATACAAGGCCATCGTGGTGCGACTGGGCCTGCCGGAGTAGCTGCCGGGTTCGATGGACTGAAGACGCCTTCTGCGCTGACAGAGCGCTTTACTCGTCGGCTCTTACTGGACCGTTACTACGAGAACAGGCGATAGCGTAAATTGACAAACGCTCGGCTTGTGGCTATGTAGGTAGACGGTCATTGTGAGTTTTGGACACGACGACGTCATAGGGCGTATATTGCGCGGGTGAAAAGAAGGCAACCATTTGGCAAGAAGAAGGCGCCCGCCCGTTCGTGGGCGGACAGGAGATTCCGGTCTGGATTTCGAGGCTATCCCATCGCCACGGTAGCCTTCTACGGACCCGACGACAAACTGGCTACCAAGGTCGTAGTGAGTGTGTTCCTTAGGGAAAGGAGCGACCCAGATTTTCTCGAGCGCTGGTTTTCCAAGGGCGACATAGACGTACGCCAAGATCTCGAGACTGGCGAACAGATTCTAGCCTTCCTCAAGCCGCACGCACCTCGCTCCACTGTGATGACTGAGGGAATTATTGGGTGCCCGCACGAAGAAGGTGTGGACTATCCGGAGGGCAGGTCTTGCCCGCAGTGTCCCTATTGGGCCGGACGCGACCGCTTCACCCACGAGCGCATTCAGTAAGCCGGCGAGCCAAAAGCGACCTAGTTTGAACCCCCAATTTTCACGAACGGGGGGTTTGAGCGTAAAGGCGATATTTGTGCGCCGGGATAAACCGGCATGAAGCAGAGAATGGAAAATTCTTACGGGAAAGGAGTAGCGATCCACTCGGCCCCGAGTCTTGCGCTGCTACCGCGAGGGACACAGTGAAGCGTAGACAGGGGTATAGGCGGG
>DATNKA010000702.1:0-12307 GCA_035603655.1 Candidatus Acidiferrales bacterium
GGAACATCTTTGCAAAATTGGCCGAGCTGAAGTTTAGGGGAGTGATTGCCATGGAGTTTCGCCCCACCGGCGATCCGGTAGCGCAGTTGCGCGCCGCACGCGACATGGCCCTGCAAGCCGCACGTGAGCAGTAAAACTACCGTAAGCAGATCTGACCAAGGGAAATCCGCAACAGCAAAACACGTTCCCGGACACCCAGCCGGAACGACGTGCCCAGTGCGCTGGAGCGGATACGTCAACCAGCAAACAAGGACAGAAGTTGCGCCAATAACAGACCGGGGGCAGTGAGGTGAATACTCGGGAACGCATGCGCGGATTATAGCCGGCTCTGCAGGCGGAGGAATGCTAGGCTTGTAGCATGTACCGGTGGCCGACTAGTCTCTCCCTGCCTCGCCTCTCATTTCTGTTTATCGCCTGGACATTTTTCAGCGCAGTTTCTCCGGCCTCTGCCACTAACTGGACGGTGCGTGCTCAGCCTAAACAGCTGGTGAATGGCGGTCCTGTACTGTTTCAGGTCAAGCCTCCGCAGACGCTAGAATCGCTCGAAGGAACCTGGCTGGGGCACGAGCTTACATTCAGCTTCGATACAACCAGCCAGACCTGGTTTGCGCTGGCCGGCGTCAACTTGGAAACTGGTCCTGGAACCTATGCACTGGAACTAGCTGGTGAAACGAAAGCTGGCAAATCGTCCAGCACAAAACTTTCGTTCAGCCACAAGTTCGTTGTCACGCGCGCCAAGTATCCGAAAATTGAAGTCAAGCTCAGTGTTGAAGGCAAGTTCACCGAGCCGACGCCGGAACAGCAGAAACAGATCCAGGATGCGCAGGAAATCAAGAAAGAATACTTGAACCGGGTCACTCCGAGACGCGAGTGGTCGGGACAGTTCACCGCGCCGGTGGATGCTGCCATCTCTGATGTCTTCGGCTCGCAGCGGGTCTTCAATGGCAAGACGTCGAGTCCTCACCTTGGCCTGGATTTTCGAGTCCCCAGCGGAACGCCCATTGCCGCCCTGAACGACGGCACCGTTATCCTGGCGCGTCCACTTTATTTCGAAGGTAATTTTGTGGTGCTAGACCACGGGCAAGGTTTGCTGACTCTTTATCTGCATCTTTCCGAGTTCAAAGTACACGAAGGAGATCAGGTAAAACGCGGCCAGGAAATCGGGTTGAGCGGGGGCACCGGCCGCGCCACGGGCCCGCATCTACACGTCGCAGTGCGATGGCAGGGCACTTACCTTGATCCTGCACGGTTGCTGACTTTGCGGCTTCCTTAGATCATCTAGGCGTTCCCGCCCGAAAGCCCACTCAGTCCACGCGGGGAAATGTCTCGCAACGCTTCTTTCAGAGTTTCTTTTAACTCCAGATTGCGAATCAGGCGGTGCAGGTAATTGGGATGCACACCGAGGATTCGGGCCGCGTCGACGTAGCTTCCTTGGGTCTGCTCCACTGCATCGCAGATCAGCTGTTTCTTCAGTTCTTTCAGCGCGGCATGGTATTTCGCCTCGGTCATCTCCGGCGGCGGTGTGCGCTCCAGCAGCGATTCCGGTAGATCCTCGGGAAGAATCATGTCGGAAGATCCCAGCACGAGCGCACGTTCGATGGCATTTTCGAGTTCCCGTACATTTCCGGGCCAGTCATAGTTCACCAGGCAGGACAGGGCTTCGCGCGATATCGGGCGAGGCTTAACTTTGCAGCGTTTGGCATGCTTCTGCACGAAGTGGCGCGCCAGCATGGGAATATCCTCGCGGCGTTCGCGCAGCGTGGGCATGGTCACCTTGAGCACGGCCAGGCGGTAATACAGATCTTTGCGAAAATCACCGTCGCGCACTGCCTGTTCGAGATTGCAGTTGGTGGCGGCTATGAGACGAATATCTACTTTGATGGGATGAGTGCCGCCGACCCGCTCAAACTCACGCTCTTGCAGCACCCGCAACATTTTGACTTGCAGCGCGGGAGCGAGTTCGCTGATTTCGTCGAGAAACACAACGCCGGTATCGGCAACTTCAAGTCTGCCTTTTTTCAGCCCCGCCGCACCGGTAAACGCTCCGCGTTCGTGGCCGAACAGATCGCTTTCCAGAAGTGTCTCCGGAATCGCGGCGCAATTGATGGCTACAAATGGCTTATCGGCGCGCGGGCTGTTGCGATGCAAGGCGCGCGCCGCTAACTCTTTGCCAGTGCCGCTCTCTCCCTCGATTAACACGGTTGAGTCGGTCGGCGCCACACGCTTAAGAAACTGATAGATCTCTTTCATCTGGGCGCCTTCGCCCACCAGGCTTCGCTCCTGGCTCACTTCGACTGTCAGACGCTCGTTCTCCTGTTCCAGCCATTGCAAGCGGCGGGCATTCTCGAGCGCCACCGCTGAGATACCGGCAATCGCCGTCACCAACTGCAGATGCTCTTCGTGGAGCCGGTTGCCCGCGCTGTTGCTGTCGACATAGATACAACCGATTACTTTCCGAAACACCGTGAGAGGCACACATAACAGTGAGCGCACCTGAGAAGCTGCCAAACTCTCGGCGTCGCGCAAATCGCCGTTGTTCGGAACGTCGGTGCCAAGAATCGCAATCCCTTGTTCGAGGACCTGGCGGGCCACCGTCCGGCTCACCCTCACCAGTGGCGCCTGCCCGGACTGCCGCATGCGGGCGAAGGTGGAATTAAATTGGTGGCCTTCACTATCTGCCAACAAGATCGCGCCTCGCCCGGCGGGCACAACCTCGAAAATCAGATCCAACAATTGGCCCTGCAGGTCATCGAGATCGCGGATCGCATGCACGATGCGGCTGATCTTCAGCAACGCATTAAGGTTGCGCGCTACTTGTGATGTCGCCGGCAATTCCCGCAGCAACCGGTCTGGCTGCAGATAGACAACATCCTTGGGATGGATGATCGTGGTTTCCACCGTACGCTGGTCGTCGTCAAATTCCACACGGCCCGGGGCCGCGACATCCTCGTCTTCCAGCAGAAACAGAAAACTAGAATCGCCCGCCGCGATCTCGTCTCCGTGTCGCAACCGCTGCTCCTTTACTACCGCACCGTTGACCAGGGTTCCATTGCGGCTGTCCAGGTCTCGCACCTGGAACTCCCCCTTTTCACCCCGCAACGCACAGTGTTTTCGGGAAACGGACGGATCTATGACCGCGACCTTATTCGTCGCCTCTCTCCCAATCGTGACTTCGCCTTCGGGAAGAGGAATGGTGGAGTCTTTCAAAGGGCCCGAAAGCACAAAGAGTCTGGGACGCAAGGGTTGCTTACCTCGTGCCCTTTCTTATCACAGTTTGAGTCAAAATACTGTTCCCAACTCAACCTGTTCCATTATCCGAACAGATAGTCGCGCTATCCAATCGGATAGCAGATTCCGCTGCAAGATGGACTAGCAGCGAGCCCTGGCGATCCTGGCAGAGGCCGCTAAACTGCTGTCAAGCAGGAACTTGCGCCTATGTTCAAACTTCGACGAGAAGCTCGCGGCGACTGGCACGCGGAATGCAATCAGGGTAGGTGCGCCACTGCTCGGCAAAAAGCGACGGGGGAAGCGCTTTTTGAACTAAGTCTTGCTGAGAAGCGCAGTCAGGGATCCGAAGGGCCCCCTCATCGGATCCCTGATTTTTTGCCTCCGAGCCAAGCAGAATGTCGAACGTTCATGGTTAAAGGCGGTAAGCGCAAGGATGCGCAGCAGCACAAATCCGGCTAGAATGCCTCTCGACAATTCAAGGAGAGTCGCGGTGCGGCGCATACCTTTTATCTGCATGTTGTCTCTTTCCTTTCTCGCAGCCGCCGCCGCCGATACCAAATCCGAGGATATCGTCGCCAAACACCTTGATTCAATTGGCACTCCCGAAGCGCGGGCAGCCGTCAAGTCCCGTGCCCTGCAAGGTACGCTGCACTTCAAGGAGCTGATCGGCGGGATGGGGGACGCCACGGGAAACTGGGGTTATGTATCTGAGCAGCGCAAGTCAAACTTCGTCATGAAGTTCGGTAGCGGACCGTGGCACGGGGAGCGATTTGCTTTCGACGGCGATAAGACTTCCTTCGCCGCGTTCACTTCCTCTCACCGGCCAAGCGCCTTCGGTGATTTCATTCTCACCCAGGATTACATCATCAAAGAAGGTTTGATGGGTGGAGAGTTTTCGACGGGCTGGACTCTCGAAAACCCAGACCACAACAGGATCAAGCTGGAATACCTTGGACGCAAGCAAGTCGACGGGCGCGATCTAGAAGGCGTCGAGTATTTCCCCAAGGGAAACTCCGACATGAAGGTCAAGTTTTATTTCGACCCCGAAACTTTTCATCACGTGATGACGGTTTATTCCCTTATCTGGCAACCCGGCGTCGGCCGTGACGCCCGGGACGGCGTAAATCAGCGGCAGATCCGTTACACCATCGAGGAGCGCTTCAGCGATTTCCAGACTGACAATGGCATCACACTGCCGCGGCACTACGATCTACGCTACACGCAGGAACCGCAGAATGGTTCCACCCGCGCCTATGACTGGGAGATGACCGCGGACAAGATAATCACCAACATTTCCCTTGATCCGGCAAATTTCCAGATCAAATAAGAATAAGGCTCGTACCTTCAGTCGAGGCTAAACGGCCACAGCCGCATTGTCCCCGGAGAGCAGGACCACGGGCGTAGCAGTCGCCGCGCCTTCATGATAGGTAACGCTGTTGCCCGAGATCGCCGGAACGCGATCGCCCGGAACCAGAATTCCCACCAGGTTCAAGGGATCGGCCGCCGACAACGTAATCGTTCCCTGCGCAGGCTCGAGTTTGCGCATGGCTCGCACCGATTCCACCGCCACTGGCAAAGCGAATTGCTCCCCCAGAAATCCATCAACGAAACGGCCACCGCGAATCTCGCCCCGATCCTCCAGGCGCCGGAAGGCCATCAGCAGTTCGCGCCAAGGCGGGAGGTTTGCCTCGCGGACGAGCACATCACGAATCACAATGCCGTAACGCCGTAACAACATCCAGCATGCGGCTTCGACGGCACGTGGTCTTTCGACAACCTCATCGGCGTGCAACAAAGCCCAGCGTCCGGCATTGTGCCGCGGACGTGTCGTGCGTCCGCTTCCCTGCCCCGCCCGCCGCTTGGGATCGATCAGCGATCGCAGATTGTCGAAGCCGTCGGCCGTAACCAGACCCGCCGCGACCAGCTCCCAAAGTGCGGTTTCGATTTCGGCTTTCAGCTTTTCCGTGCCTCGAACGATATCTGCAAAGAACGAAGCGCCACGCATCCGAAGAAAGTCGAGCACCCCTTGCGCGCCGTGGCTCAGACCGCTGTTTGCACCTGGTTGCGACCCGAGATGTCGCGGCGTCATCCAGTCGGCGTCCTCCCGGACGAAGAACGTTATGGGGGCTACGCTGGTGGGAATCACGCGCCGCTGCCGCGGAGCAGTAACCGTTTCGTCTCCCCGGCTTGCATTCGGGTAATCCAGCGTCGCCGGATGGGGCGACAGCCTTCCCCAGCCGACCGCCCCCGTGAGGCAGAGCTGGTCGAGCCACTTGGGATCGTAATCCACAATGCGGCGGGTCAGCACCTGGCGCTCCCAGGCATTCGCCGGAATCTCAAAACCTTGCAACTGCCGCAAGACTTCGAGGGTTCCGCGTTCACCAGAAACCTGCGTCCCCGGTGCCATATGCTGCCACTGCAGCAGCCATTGCATGAATCGCGCCGCCGTGACGGGCTCGATCTGCTTGCGCAACGTCGCGACTGTAAGCCGGTGAATGCGCGCCAGCAACCGCCGTTCACACCATTCGATCTCAGCTTGCTTGGGGACAGTCCCCCACGGCTGTCCAGCCGGGCGCAGCTCGGGCGCAGCACCACTGAAGTTTCCGCGCAGAATAGCCCCACTAGCTTCCATCCGGAGAAGAGCATTCCAAATCTCGGACGCAGGAATCCCTAAGTTCTCGCCAAGTTCCGACCCAGTGGTCGGCCCCAGATGCGTCATCCAGCCTGTGACCAGCGCAAGCAACGCATCGTCGCGCGTAGGAGTCACCGGCGCTACATCGGCCAACTCCTGCACAAATCGCGCCTCAGGAAATAAAACCGAAAAAGTCCGGGCCCGCTCGGCCGCCACCCAATAAACTCTGCCGCCGGATTCTGCCGATGCCGCACGCCCCTCGGCGATCAATCGCTCAAAGTAAAACTTCCACTGACCGGTAGCGAAGTCGCGACCTGCTTCCGGAAGCGCGACCAGCGTGTGCAGCACATCGTGCAACTCATCGGCATCGCGCACATCCGGCCACGCTTCTTCACGAACTTTGGCAATCGCCGCTTGATCCAGTCCACCTACTTCTTCCAACACGGATTCCGGCAGCATTCGCCGCATCTGCACCGCGCGTGCCCGCCGCTCTTCGAGCGGCGCGTCGTCGAGATATGCATACGGATTCGCGTTCAGAATTTCGTGCGAAAACTGCGACGGAACCGGGGTATCGACCGCTATGCAACGGATCCGCCCATCCCCGAGTCCAGTGAGCAGAGCCTTTAGCCCATCAATATCCATCGCCTCGGTCAGCACATCTTTCATCACCTCGGCGACCAGCGGATGATCCGGAATCTGACGGTCGCCCGGAATGTTTTCCGCACAGGCGGCTGCATCGGGAAAAACCGAGGCGAGCAGATCATCGGAGCGCATGCGCTGAATCTGTGGCGGAACTTTTTTCCCGTTCTGAAAACGAAGCAGCGCCAGCGCCCGGTTTGCGTCCCAGCGCCAGCGCGTAGCAAAGATCGGCGAATCGAGTGCGGCCTGTTCCAGTATCGGTTGAACTGTGGCGGCCTGCAGGAAGTTGAAAACATCCCCCAGCGGGAAGCTATGCTGCTCGGCCAGAGCGATGTTCAAGCCGTTGTCTGTGGCCGCAGCTTGCAACTCAAAGTTGAAGCCAACGCAGAAACGCTTGCGCAGAGCCAGCCCCCACGCTTTGTTGATGCGTCCCCCAAAAGGCGCATGGATCACCAACTGCATGCCGCCGCCTTCGTCGAAGAAACGCTCCGCAATTACTGTCGTCTGGGTGGGGACCGCGCCTAAGACCGCCCGGCCTTGCAGGACGTATGCAATCGCCTGCTCCGCGCCGGAATCATCGAGTCCGCATTCCTCCTTCAGCCACGAAACTGCGGCGGCGACATCGGTTTGCGTTGCCGAGAAACCCACCGGCGAAGTATGCGGCAGCATCTCGCTGACCTCTTGTCGCAGGTTTCCAATATGCTCCGAAAGCTCCTGGGTGCGCGCCGGAGCTTCACCTCGCCAGAAAGGCACGCTCGGCGGGGCGCCGTGCGCATCCTGCACCAGCACGCGGCCAGCATTGGTTTCGATGCGGCGAATCATCCACGATGTATTTCCCAGCAGCATGATGTCGCCCCGATTGCTCTCCACGGCGAAATCTTCATCCACCGTGCCCACCACAAGACCATCGGGCTCCGCCACCACAGCGTAGAGCGAATTATCGGGGATCGCTCCGCCGCTGGTAATGGCCGCCAGTCGAGCTCCGCGGCGCGCGCGAAGCTTGCCGTTCACTCGATCCCGGTGAATGTAGGCGCCATACCGGCCGCGCCGGGATGCAATGCCTTCGGCCAACATTTCCAAAATCGCGTCAAACATGATGCGCGTTAGATGGCGATACGGGTAGGCGCGCCGAACCAGCGCAAACATCTCGTCCTCGCCCCACTCTTCGGCGGAGCACGCGGCCACGATCTGTTGCGCCATGACATCGAGCGGAGAATCCGGAATCATCAGCCGGTCCAAATCGCCCTGCCGGATAGCGCGCACCAGGGCCGCGCATTCCAGCAGATCGTCACGTGTGGTCGCAAACAGGCGTCCTTTCGGCACGGCGCCGCGCCAGTGCCCTGACCGCCCCACCCGCTGCAGAGTCACGGCAATCGCCCGCGGCGAATTGATCTGCACGACCAAGTCCACCGTGCCCACATCAATTCCGAGTTCGAGTGACGCGGTCGCGACCAGCACCCGCACCTGGCCTTTTTTTAATTTCTCCTCTGCCGCCAGACGCAGCTTACGTGAGAGACTGCCGTGGTGAGCCGCCACGTTCTGTTCACCAATCCGCTCGCCCAAATGATGCGCCACGCGTTCCGCCATGCGCCGTGTGTTCACAAACACCAGCGTCGAGCGGTGCTGCTCCACCAGCACCACGAGCCGGTTGTAAACCTCATCCCACATCTCGTTTGAAGCCACTGGCCCCAGGGGCATCGACGGAACTTCGACCGCCATATCGAGCTTCCGCTTGTGACCAATGTTGACGATGACGGGATCGGGCCGCGCGTCATCAGCCGTACGATTGCCGGTGAGAAAGTGGGCGACTTCCTCAATCGGCTTCTGCGTGGCAGACAGCCCGATGCGCACCGGCCGCTTATAAGTCAGCGCCTCCAAGCGTTCCAGCGACAGCGTCAAGTGCGCTCCACGCTTGTCATCAGCCACCGCGTGAATTTCGTCGACGATGACGGTCTCAACGTCGCGCAGAATCGCCCGGCTTTTATCCGCCGTGAGCAAAATGTAAAGCGACTCCGGGGTGGTCACAAGAATATGGGGCGGGCGCTTCAGCATGGCGCGCCGCTCATGCATCAGCGTGTCGCCGGTGCGGACAGCGGTTCGAATCTCCGGCATGAGCAAACCCTGCTCGCCGGCCATTGTCAGGATTTCCCCAAGTGGCACTTCGAGATTTTTCTGGATGTCGTTGCCGAGCGCCTTCAGCGGCGAAACGTAGAGAACTTCCGTGCGGTCGGCTAGCTCGCCCGCCAACGCTTTGCGGACCAGTCGATCGATGCACGCAAGGAACGCCGCCAGTGTTTTTCCGGAACCAGTGGGCGCAGAAATCAGGGTGGTGCGCCCGGCAAGAATGTGCGGCCAACCCTGCTCTTGTGGCTCGGTAGGCGTAGAAAACCTTTGGACAAACCACTCCGCCACCAGAGGATGAGCCCAGGCCAGGGCAGAAGGAATGGACAGCATTTAGGTATTGTAGCCGGAAGCTACGGGTTTCGTAAATTGTTCGCTTTCGATCGATTGCGCTGTTCCAGAGTTGTACCCGGCGCAAAATGCTAGAATTCCCGCGATGCCCAATCTCTCCGCTCAAGCCCGCGCCAAAAAAATCAAACTCTTGCTTTTCGACGTAGACGGCGTTCTTACCGACGGCAAGCTTTTCTTCTTGCCCAATTCCGCCGGCTCGCAACAAAATGTCATGCAGCAGAAAGAAAAGAGCACGTCGAGCATGATCGAATTCAAGGGCTTCCACGCCCACGACGGTGCCGCGATTTCGCTAGCCCGGCTCGGCGGCATCAAGACCGGACTTATCACCAAGCGCGTTTCGGAAACAGTCGCACGCCGTGCACGCGACCTGAAACTGGAATATGTATATCAGGGCGTGCAGGATAAGAGGACCTGTTTCAATGAGCTCGCGCAAAAGGCAGGGCTGAAGCCAGAAGAAGCCGCCTTCGTCGGGGACGATGTTGTCGATCTTCCCGCCATGCGCGCCGGCGGACTAGCCATCGCCGTGAAAAATGCCCGAGCCGAAGTGAAGAGAGAAGCCCATTACGTCACCGCTCACGCCGGAGGCGAAGGAGCATTACGCGACGCGGTCGAATTCATTCTCAAAGCTCAGAGCAAATGGAAAGGCGCGCTGAAGGATTACATCGGCGAGTGACGTCTTTCGAAAAACTTGCCGTGTAGGCTAGGCGAAAAGCCGGCAGGCCATGAAAAAACCCACCGGATGCTTGCTTGGGGCGTGCTCGGGTCAGCATCCGATGGGTACCGTTTCTCCTTACTCACCCTGTTGTTTTCAGGAGTATTTCTAATGATTAAACCTCAGAACTTGATGGAGTTACGTCTAATTTTGTAAAACTTTGTAACGTTAATATACAGTGGGCGCGTTTTCTGAACGGCCATTCTGGGGAAAAATCATTGGACGTTATTGAGATCTGCAATGGACCCCGCCCTTCCACGGCGTCACCCCCCGGGGCAGTCTCGCCAGGCTAGTTTGAAATCACCGGGGTATTCGAGGCCATAAGTTCGGTGAAGCGGGGATTTTTTCGCAACTGCGCAAACTCCACGTCCTTGTACACATTTTTCAGATCTTTGTAGCCGGCTTCCATAGCCTTTCGCAAGTATTCGAGCGACTGTTCCGACAGGCCCATCTTGGCGTACAACTTTGCCACGGTGTAGTCATATCGTGCGCGGTCTTCGGGACTGGGCAATTGTGCCTGTACTCCGCCTCGTGAACTGCGCTCGAAAACGTCTGGATCCAATTCAAGCGCGTGCTGGTACGCCGCTACCGCCTGCTCGAAAGAGCGTTTCGAAAAATACGCCGCTCCCATATTGCTGAAGAACGACGCTGCACTGTTGTCGATCTGAATTGCCTTTTCATACTGCTTGACGGCCGCGCCGTACTTCCGGCCCTCATAGAAAATAACCCCCAAATTGTTATAGGCGTCGGCGAACTTGCGATCGGACCGGATGGAGCGCTCGAACGATTTGCGCGCTTCTTTGTAGCGCTGCATCATCAGTTCTGTGATTCCGATCTTATTCAGCAAGCGCGCATCGCCGCTCTTCTTGTTCAGCGCAGCGTGATAGTAGTCGAGGGCGTCCAGATAAAGCTTCTCGCCGCGGAGACGGTCGCCTTGCAACTCAAGATCCGCGGCGGTTGCGTCAGGTGCCGGCGGATCGATAGCGCGAACCAGAGGTGGTGAGATTTGTACTTGTTCTGAATGTGAAATTTGTGCCAGTGCGGCGGTGGAAGAAATCAGAAGAACAACCAGGCAGGCCTTCCGGTAGGACATACATACCCCCCAAAGCGACCACTTCCCAACCCAGCCATTTTGCCACAGTTTCGGCCGGTCGGCGAGGTTTTTTATTGTCCTGCCCTTTCAGGTCAGTGCGGCGGAGGCTCCCCGCTGTCAGCTGGTTTGGACGCCGGAGCCGAGGATTTGTCATCTTTAAAAATGCCCGCGAGTTTGCCGAAAAAACCCTTCTTTTTCTTGGGATCCTGGTTGTTTGGATCCGGGTTGTTTGGATCCGGATTCTCCTGCGCGTTGGATCCCTGCACCGGAGGTAACGCCTTTGGGCCACCCCCAAAGAACCGGGAGAATAATCCCGCTACACCACTTTGCTGGTCGCAAGTCTCGCGAGGCTCGGTGCCGGCCACGAAGGCGGCCACGTAATCGTCGGGACAGGTGGGAGTCGCCAGCCGATTCGTAGCCTTGTCCAGCTGCACATCTACTACTCCGGTAGGCTGCGCGAAACCCTTCATGCCCATGTACTGCGGCAGCAGGGCAGCCCTTTTCATGAACTCTGTCCAGATCGGCGCTGCTGTTTGCGCGCCGCTCAACCGCAAATCGCTATAGTCGTCGTATCCCACCCAAACAATGCATAGCAGGTTGGACGTATACCCCGCGAACCAACCGTCGTGCGAACTCCCAGTCTTGCCTGCCGCGGGCTGGGTAAATCCGCGCAACCGGACCGCCGTATAACCCAGCCCGTTGTTGATCACACCTTCCATCATGTTCGTCATGATGTAGGCAATGCGCGGATCGAGCACTTGGCGTTGGTCGGTCTTGAAGTTTGCCACGACATCGCCCTTGGCATTGCGCACTGAATTAACCAGCACCGGCGAGAGCCGCTCCCCATTGTTCGCGAATGCTGTGTAAGCCCCACCCATATCCAGAGGTGTGGCGTCGTAGGAACCAAGTGCCATGGCTGGGGTCGCTTTTACCGAAGTAATTCCTGCCGACTTCGCCAGTTCCGCCACCTTGTCATAGCCCACCTCCTCCGCCACTTTCACGGTGGCATTGTTCAGCGACATGGCAAGGGCGTATCGCAGCGTCACGTCGCCGTGATATTCCTCTTTGTAGTTGCGTGGCTCATAAATTTGGTCGCCATAAGCGAAACTGGAAGGCGCATCGGTTACCGTCGAGGCCGGCGTGATGACCGTCTGAGAGCCATCAAGCGCCGTATTCATGGCCGCGGCATAAACAAATGGCTTGAAAATGGAGCCGGTCGGACGCTTCGAGAGCGCGTGATTCAACTGGCTGAAACCATAGTCCCGTCCTCCCACCAGGGCGAGTACCGCGCCGGTGTGCGGATCAAGCACCACCAGCGCGACTTGGGCCTGCGGACCTGGAGCCACGTGCGTCTCCACCTTCTTGCCGACCTTCTTACGTTTGGTCCGCAGCTTGGTGACTTGCTCGTCGACCAGCTTGATTCCTGACTCCACCGCTTGCGCAGCCGCCTTCTGCAAGTCGGGATCGAGCGTGGTGTAAATGCGATAGGACTGATCGTTTAAATCATGTTCGCTGAACTTGTTAATCAACG
>DATNKA010000703.1:0-5963 GCA_035603655.1 Candidatus Acidiferrales bacterium
GATGCGCCCCAGCGCGCTAACCGAGGATAGAAGGGCGTGACTTCAAACGGCATCTTGTCACGAGCTGAGGTGATGGCGACCGGAGCCGTCTTCACCATTTCTGCCCTGTCGTCCCAGGGATTGATCTTGACGCGTCCGCCGAGCGGCAAGGCCGCGACCTGATCCAGCTTGTTGTTGTCGAGCGCCGGACCTTTCGTTGCCAGAGCAGCCAGGCGGCTGATGTTTCCGTTTTCCGCCAGCGGGTTGCCCAGGTGTGTGGTCAATAGAGCATTGAGCTGAGGTGCGTGGGCTTGCAGTGATTTGAAGAACAGGCCGACATTGTCGAGCTTCTGCGCGTACGGAGAATTGTTCAACAGCTCGATCGCCTTTTTGTCAGCGGCGGCTTCTTCTTCTGGAATGTGTTTGAAGCCCAGGTTGTTGTAAGTGGAATCGTCGGAGAACAGCATGCGGTCGTTGAAGGCATACTTGCTGCCCAGGTTGTGGCCGAGCACAATGTGCGCGAGCTCGTGGGAGAGCACGGCGGCAAGGCTGGCCTCGTCGGGTAGGACGTCGATTAAACCACGGCTGATAACGATGGTGTTGCCGACGCTGAAGGTTTCAAGCGGTGCAGTGAGCAGCACTCGAGTGCGTACTGGACGCGGCAGATCGATGTTGTTGGTGACTTCAAGATTGTTGACCACCGTCTGCAGAATGTGATCCACGTCGCCTTCGGGCGCAAGTAATCCCGCGCTGGTGAGGCGTTCGACGACGTTATCTTCCGCCTGTTGCTGCCACACCCGCTCAGCCTGCAGTGGCGAAGCGTCTTGGGTGCTGGCGCTTTCATCCTTTACGCTGTCAACGCGAATCTGAGTAAGTTCGTCGTCCTTGCCGCCCTTTTTCAGGTCATAGCCCCAGATGCGGGTCTGCGCCTTGAAGGCCATCTTATTTTTTACGCCCGCGCTGAAGTCTCCTTCTTCGCTGTAGATGTAGGCAGGAACCCAATAACCGGGAATGAGGTTGAGGCGCCAGCTATCCATGTGGAAGAAGTAGGAATTGCGCGGCGCAGGATAGTAAGTCCCATTCAACCGGACGATGTTGTATTCCTGATCTTCGACCCAGATACGGCCAAGGAAGCGTCCCCTGCCGGAGCCTTTCTTGGGGGTGACGTCGAACACCAGGCAGCGGACGTCGCCGAGGAATTCGCGGCGGATGTAATGAAACTCGTAGTGCTCGCGATCGAAATCTGCACGGTCGGCGTAGACCATCCAGGAGAAGCCGAGGGGCTGGTACTGCACCTTGAAGAGCTTGTTGAAGCCGCCCATCAAGCGGGACTCCATGCCTCTGTCTTGCTCCTTCAGATAATCTTTGCGGTCGACGGTCTCACCCATATCCATGCGGCCAAGGAAATAATGGTCCGCACTGGGCACAGGGCCGAGTTGCGGGTCGGCGGTCAGATTCTGCAGATACGTTTCCACCACCGGGGTGCGGCTGGAGAGAGCCTTCATAAGCCCGTGTTCGCGCTCGATAAAGCGATCCACCACCTGATCCATGGTGGTGGGCTGCGGCAGCGTCGAGGGCGTCGGCGCCGGAGCCGTTGACGCCTGCGACTGAGACGCTTGCGGCGGTGCAGAGGATTGAGAATCAGACGCCTGCTGTGCGGCGCTCACCGAGACCAGCAGTGCGGCTGTGAATATCCATTTCGAAGTGCGCATGACTTTTCTCTCCAAGTTTCTTAAAGCCCAATGTTTCTTGCAAAGCGATGTTTGCGTGACTCAAATTTTCTTTGACCGATAAACTCAATTCAGTTGCAAGCCACAAACCACGAAACCGGCCTTCTGGACGGAACCTCTCGTGTTTTCCAAACTTCCTGAAACAAACTTCTCTAGTACGCCAATTGAAACAGCACATGCACGACTGCCGTGGAATCCACGGGCTGTCCCATGCGCAGCGCGGGTTTGAAGCGCATCTTATTGGCGGCCGCAGCGGCCGCTTCATCCAGACCGTGACCCAGCCCGCGGACCACGCGGTTCACATGCAGCGTCCCGTTGGCTCCGAAGCTTACTTCCAACAGAACTTCGCCTTCCAGCTTCAATCTGCGAGCTTCGTCGGTGTACACCGGCTGCGGCTTGTAGGTGATTTCGACTGAAGAGGTGGCCGGTCCTAAATCAGCTTGCGCCAGCTTCGGCCCGCCATGGACCACCTGCTCGGCTCCGAACCCGCCAGTCGAGATTGCACTGCCGGTTCCATTACTTCGACCGTCACCTTTCCCTCCGCTCGCAATGCCGTTTCCGAAGTCAGCACTGGCGACCGTTCCTTTAATACCTTTTGCACCGCCCGATCCGTTGCCCTGTCCTGAACCGACGGGCATGTCAAATGAGCCGGCCTGCGCGGCATACAGCTTGGCGCCCTGCTTGCCCGTACCTTGCAGGCCGTTAGGATCGCCGAAGCCTCCAGTCTGCACTTTTTGCACGGCGACGTTCACCGTGGGGGCGACTGAACTTCCCGAAAAATCTCCGGTGTGCAGGAGTTGCGGACGGGCCCCGCCGGCGGTCATCTTGATTTGCGGAGCGGCGAAAGTGTTGATCACGACCTTGGGTGCTTCTATAGCCTCGGGCGTGGGCGCGCGATGAACCTCATGCGGCACGACCAGCTTCGGGCGATCAAAAACTGGCGCGGGAGGAAGCAACTTGGTCTTCAGCGGCTTCACTTTAACCCGCATACGCTCCGGCCTCATCGCGGGAAGAGGAATCAATTCCGTGACCCGGTACGCCTTGAGCTGAATGCGGTCTGGAAATAGAAGGCCCAGATTAATCAGCAGCAGAGTGAGCAACACCAGGAAGGCGTAGCTAGCGGCCAGCGCGCGCTTGTCGATCTGGCGCTCCGGCAAAATCCCGAGCTGAAAACTCTGTTCTGGCATAGCCATGTCGTAACTCCAAGGGGATCCGGGCCGAGGGAGCGGACCGGGACTGGAGCTTTCACAGTACGGGAGAAAGGACAGTGGGTAAACGTGTCCACGGCTCTTGACCTAAGGTAACCGGGGGCAAGTCACTTGCGGCAATTGGTTCTGAACAGGGCCGAGGGACTGGCTATGACACGGCATGCGACTGACGCCGCCGGCGAAACCAGGAGAAAACCGGTATGCCAGCCAGAATCACAAGTAATCCGTACAAAGAATTCGGCCAGTTTTCCCGAAATGTGTAATAGAGAAGGACTGCGGCAATAGTAATGAACAACGCGGGAACGAGAGGGTAGCCGAGCACGCGATAGGGACGAATTGCTTGCGGGTCGCGCCAGCGGAAGACGAAGATGGTGCTGCCAGCGATCATGTAGAAAAGCCATTCCGCAAAGATGGCGAGAGAAAAAAGCTGGCGAAAGCTTCCGCCCAGCAACAGCAGAATGATCGACAAAACCGCCTGGACCACGATCGCTGCAGAGGGAGTGTGAAAGCGCGGATGCACTTCTCGAAGAGCGCGAAAAAAATATCCGTCGCGCGCCATGGCGAAGGGCACGCGGGCTCCGCTCATGATGGTGCCATTCAAGGTAACCAACATGGAAACAGCCATGCCGATGGAAACGATGGCCGCACCCGTGTGTCCCATAACTAGCGCGACTGCATCCGAAGCCGGCCGCTGCGAAGAAGCGATCGCATTCACTGGCAGCACGTACTGCACGGCCGCGTTCACCAGCACGTACAGCACGCCGACTGTGGCCACACCGGCAATCAGCGCGATCGGGATGTTGCGTTCGGGACGCTTGATTTCGCCGGCGACCATGTTGAGGTCGTTCCATCCATCGTAAGCCCACAAAGCGGCCACCAGAGCGGCCATGAATCCGGCAATTCCGCCTTTGGCTCCGGTGAACGTTCCGGCAAAGTTGGCCCAGCCGCGCCCGGTGGCGCTGCCGGTGCCGCTGAAGCATACGAGCACGATGCCGAGAATGATTGCGACCTTCAGCACGGTGAAGATCAACTGAAATTCCCCAGCCTTTTTTACCCCCAGGTAATTTAGGACGGAGATAAGAACGGCTGCGGCGATGGCGATGAGCTGTCCCCAGGTGACGGCGAAGGGGTGAGAGAAAATATGCGCTAGAAAAACATTGTCAGAAAAAAATGAAAAGACCGAGAACGTGCCCAGGACGCGCACCAGCCCGGTTGCAATGGTTGCCACTGACGCGGGCTTCGCGATTACGAACCACGTCCAGCCATAGAGAAATCCGCCCAGCGGACCATAGGCGTCGCGAACATAGACATATTCGCCGCCGGCTTGCGGTTTCATGGCGCCGAGTTCCGCGTAAGTGAGCGCCCCAAAAAAAGAAAGCATGCCTCCGACCAGCCAAGCCAAATAGACCAGCTTGGCTGAGCCCACGGCCTGCATCATTTCTGCGGGAACCAGAAAGATTCCGCTACCGATGATGGTTCCCACCACTACCGCCGAGGCGTGGCTGACGCCCAGGTCGCGGGCAAGTTCGGGACGAGTCGCAGCTTGTTGTGTCAGCTCCGGCATTGTGGAAGTGTGCAAGTATACGTCAGCGGGGCGACTTGTCTTCTCTCATCGGTTCGCGCAAACCCATGCTGGTGACGTATCCCACCCCAAAGGTCACAGCCGCTCCAATCATCACCCACCATGTCCAGGGAACGTGAGTCCAACGCCACAGGTATAAATCCGCGCTGAACCCGAAAAGCATGCCCACCATTGCGCCATGCTGGTTGGCCTTTCGCGTCAACACACCGAGCAGGAAGACTCCGAGCAGCGCGCCGTAGGCCACGGATGCGATCTGCAGTCCGACTTCGACTACGCGCCCCGCTTTGTGAAGGGAAAAAACGGCCAGGGCAAATAGAACAATGGCAAAAAAGAACGTGGCCAGCCGCGATAAGCGCATCCGCTTTTGCTCGTCCCCAACCGGCCTAAGGCGCACGTAGAAATCCATGATTGCGCTGGAGGACAGCGAGTTCAGCGCGGCGCTCAGATTCGACATGGCCGCCGCCAGAATCGCGGCAATCAACAGGCCGGAGATACCGTGCGGCATTTGTCTCACGATGAAGGTAGGGTAGATCCGGTCCGGTTTTCCGAAGGTTATCGAGGGCACGCGATAGTAGGCCCAGAGCATCACTCCCACCATGAGGAACATGGCAAATTGAAACAGAATGGCCCCGCCGCTCGAGATGAGCGCCAGCGCAGCCTGTTTCTGCCCCCGTGCCGCCAACAGCCGCTGGACAAAAAGCTGATCCGTGCCGTGGCTGGCGGTAGTAAATGCCGTCCCGCCAATCAC
Organism: Candidatus Acidiferrales bacterium; assembly: GCA_035603655.1. Classification (GTDB taxonomy): domain Bacteria; phylum Acidobacteriota; class Terriglobia; order Terriglobales; family Acidobacteriaceae; genus Sulfotelmatobacter. Next base: position 5,248 of record DATNKA010000703.1, read on the forward strand.
TCCAGCCCAAAATGTGTAAGGGATCCAGAGGCTCGGGGTGAAATCGAAGACTCGCAGTTTGCCCGCGCTCGCGGCAGCGGCATGAATGGCGGGCCAACCTCCGGGCACAAGATGCAGGATCGTCCACAACCCGACCAGTGTTCCGCAGACGTAGATCACGGTCTGCACCACGTCGGTCCAGATCACAGCTGCGAGGCCGCCTTCGAACGTATAGATGAGCGTCAGTACAGTAATGATGGCAACCGACGATACCTCTCCCGTGCCCAGAGCGATAGCTACCACAATCGATACGGCATAGACGCGCACTCCCTCGGCGGCGGTCCGAGTCAAGAGGAATAAACCGGCGGTGAGCGAGCGCAGTTCGCGGCCGAAGCGGCGTTCGATCAATTCATATGCGGTGTAGAGATCGCCGCGAAAATAATGCGGCAGCAGCACGAAACTGATCACCACGCGCCCGATCACGTATCCCATCACCACCTGCAGGAAAGTCAGGTTGGTGTCATAGGCAAGTCCCGGGATGCTGATGATGGTGAGGGTGCTGGTTTCGGCGGCGACGATGGAAAGCGCGATAGCCCACCAGGGAATATCGCGTCCCGCGAGAAAATAATCGCGCAGAGTGCGTTGCCGCTTGCGGAAGCGCAGTCCGAACAGGGTGATGCCGACCAGGTAGAACGCGATAATCGCAAGATCGAGTTTGTCGAGACCCATGCGTTCTG
>DATNKA010000704.1:0-4339 GCA_035603655.1 Candidatus Acidiferrales bacterium
ATGTAGTCCTTGCCAGCGATAAGCGAGGCGCTTCGGGAAGACGCGAGCCACCGTGATTTTGCGCGATACGTGTTCGATGTTTAAGCCCTGCAATGAAGTACGAAATTGCGTCCTTGATCGGCCTCTGCCTCATTTCGGAAACGTGGCGTCTTGCCCGCTGCACACTTAGCCGCAAACGCTGGCCTGCAGACATGAAGCGGGGATGAGGGTAGGCATCGACCAGCACCAGGAGCCCAATATTTTTCCCCATCTCCAACAGTCGCTGTGCCATCTCCAGAGCCACCAGGCCACCAAACGAATAGCCGATCAGGATATAAGGGCCTTCTCGTTGCACTTCGTTCAGTGCGCCAAGATAGAACTGGGCCATATCCTCGATGCGGTCAAACGGGTCCTCCCTCCCATCAATACCCTTGGCCTGAATTCCGTAGATCGGATGGCACGTCTGGATGTGTTTCGCGAGTTGGGAGAACCGGGCGCGGCCGCCTAGTCCATGGGCCATAAGAATCGGCGGCTTTACACTCCCCGCCTTCAGGCGAATGAAGGGCGAGAACCGCGGAAGCGTGGCCTGCTCCAACAAAGAGGCGAGGCTCGCGATCGTCGGAGCGTGGAATATCGTGGAGCTCGGTAACTCCCGGCCACACTCTCGCTGGATGTCTCGAAACAACAGGTCTGCGGAGTGAACATTGCCCCCGGCATCGAAGAAATTGTCATTGATGCCAATGCCAGACCGCTGCAGCACGCGCTGCCAGATCGGGATCAGCATCTCGACGGTCGTGGACGCCATTGCAGGGCCCGCGCCACTACCTGATCCTGACGAATCAAAGAGAGCCATGGAAGACAACCTGTGCCGTGTCCCTTAATCATACGATGGGGATGGATGCGAAGAGCGTATAGTAGGCCACGAGTTATAACCAAAGTTACCTGTCCCGCTTGTGCCTAAGTACGTCCACTCCTCCCGTTTCTAAGCGACTGTAGCCTGGCTATTTCATTGCTTCATCCCACTCCATGCCACCTCGGCTCAGGAGCGCGGCACTGTCTTCCTCGAGAATCCAGCGCTGTTTCACCAGTATGTCGACCGCCTTCCCGTACCGGCTGAGATAGTTCTCTCGGCTGGGGTAGCGCTCTGCGATCGATGGACGCGGATCGCCCGTCTTCTCACGTTCGGACGCGGTCCTCGGAAACGGCAGGTAGGAGCCCTCAAACGACACGCGCTGTGTGGGGGCCCCGATCGAAGGGTCGCGCAGGTTCCACCCTGTATAGGTCGCCAGAGGAAGCGCAATTTCGGGCAGATGAACACCTCCGATCTCGTTGCCATCGCGATCGACCTGCGGGACAAGAACCGGAAAAGGTTCTCCTACTTGCGGAGGCTGTTTGCTGATAACGCCACGAGTCCACTCGGGCCCGAAGTCCAGCCGGTAAGCCAGGTTCGCCTCATACGCCTTGTTGTCATGGGGAATGGCGGGGAATGAGTAATCCTCCATCGGCACCAGCGTGCGGTCAGCGATTTTCGGATAGCTGCTTTCCGGCGGGGCGGTGCCGCTGCGAACCCAGGCATCCATGTTCGAGACCATCGCGCGCCAAAAATACCTGACCGGCAGCGGGGTCTGGGCTTGCTGTCCACGCAGATCACCTGTAGCCTGCGCTGGCGGAAACGGTCCAGAAAAATGCTGCAATCCTGTGAAGTAATAAATGCGGACATTTGAGGAAATCACTGCGTCACTCTTGCCATCCGCAGTCGTGTGAATCAGGGAGGCTGCCCTCCCCCAATATTCGTAAGAGGTATTGGAAAGAAAAATCCGCGGCACCACCTTGTCCGCCGCCGCCCGGTCAAGCAAACCTTTCTTTTCCCCAGTGAGGGGATCTGGTTCCGCTTGGTCAGTAAACGGAAAAATATCCGTTGGAAAGAAGATGGAAGAGGTAGGCTGCGCATCCCGCGAGGGCTGGGCAAAACGAAAGTTGAAGCTGCCCCGACCTGCTCCGGCGACGTGCGCCAACACGCCGTCCAAGGCCATCCTTCCTTCTTCGTCCGCATTGAATCCCTGATAGAGGAAATCTCGCAGAAAGCGACCGTTCTGCGAGATGCCTTCCCCGTACACTCGCACGGCAGGCACGATTGCGTCCGGAGCATGCTTGGCGTAAGCGACGAAGTCGCGCACCGCCGCAAAACCCAATCCGGCAACCACCGGATCGCGGACCACATAAATGTATTCGTAGATCTTTCCCGGCTGAAAACTTCCGTTGAGACGGATGTACCGGTCGCTCTTTTCGATCCTACCGTCAACCGTGTGCGCGAACTGCCAGTCCGATTGCGGAATCAGTGTGCGCTTCCCTTCCCGGGTATCGCGCACGGTGAGCACATTCCGCGGATCCTCCGGAGCGGCCACAGGGTACTCGCTGCCGCCGATGATGCCCAGAATGAGATGGCCAAGCGGAATCTCGTCCATAACCTTCGAAGGCATAAGGTCGCCGCGCAGCAAGCCATGGATCGTCTGTCCATTTTCTTTGGCGATGGGCGCGTACAAACGCAATGCGCCCTCGCCAGTGGCATCCCATTGCCATCCCAGCGAAACAATGCTGTAACCGTTGCGCAGCAGCCATGCATCACCGGCATCACTAGCAGCGTTCCAGTCTCCCCCATCGATCAGGCCAACTATGCGTCCGCGGCCACGGTTTGGGTTCTCCAGCAACAGCGAACCGTTGCCCTTGCCGGGATCTTTCGGGCGCAGGGCCATGAAATCAGCTGAAAACTCTACAGCACCATCTTTGAGGTTTACCGCGTTCTCCAGATCGACGATGCCCCGATTATGGGGATTCGCGATTGCCGCTGAGAAGAAGACACGCCCGGTGATGCGCTCATAGCCGCCAACGTTACCGAATGGTTTACCCTGCAAAACATCCTGTCTTGAGACGATCTCCACCCGAATAACCCGGGCGTTGAGCAGCAAGGCACTAGAGCTGAACATCAAAAAGACAAACCAGCAAAGAAACCACTCACGAGGCCTCATGCGCGGAAGAATAGCAGATCAGGGGGCGCGCAAGGTTCAGAGCGGGAGCACGTCTGCAATGGTTACGGTCCGGAGGATGATATCTTTAATTGTTATCAGTCTTAAAGGAGCCAATGAAGAGCTGCCGCCAATTCTATATCGATGGGAAATGGGTCGACCCGGCCGAAGTCCGTGACTTCACGGTCATCAGCCCCGCAAGTGAAGAAGCAATCGCGACTATCTCGCTTGGCAGCGCCACGGACGTCGACCGAGCGGTTTCCGCTGCCAAACGCGCCTTCGAGTCGTATTCTGAGACAAGTCCGGATGAGCGCTTAAGAATTCTGCGACGCATCATCGAGGTCTATCAGTCAAAGCTGGAGCAGATGGCGGAGACCATCTCGCAAGAGATGGGCTGTCCCCTATCCCTAGCCCGCAAGGCGCAAGCTCCGGCAGGACTCGCCCACTTGATGGAAATCGTGCGAGTGCTGGAACACTTCAAGTTCGAAGAAGCCAAGGGCTCGACTGTCATGCGAAAAGAGCCTATCGGAGTGTGTGGACTTATCACCCCGTGGAACTGGCCGATGAACCAGATCGCCACCAAGGTGGCACCGGCACTCGCGGCGGGGTGCACGATGGTTCTCAAGCCCAGTGAAGTTGCGCCTTTATCCGCTTATTTGTTTACGCAAATCCTCGATGAGGCTGCAGTCCCCGCCGGTGTTTTCAACATGGTGAATGGGGATGGCCCCACGGTTGGCGCTGCAATCGCATCTCATCCTGACGTGGCAATGGTCTCGTTTACGGGGTCAACGCGGGCCGGTGTGGCAGTTGCGGTAGCGGCTGCGCCCACGGTGAAGCGGGTCACGCAGGAACTCGGCGGCAAGTCTGCGAACATCATTCTGGATGATGCCGACTTCGAGAAGGCGGTCCAACTAGGGGTACAGGAATGCTTCCGCAACAGTGGCCAATCCTGCAACGCTCCGACGCGCATGCTCGTTCCCCGCTCCCGAATGGACGATGCAGTGGTCGCGGCGAAGAAGGCAGCCAACGCTACCAGAGTTGGGGATCCATCTTCAGAAGACACCAACCTCGGACCGTTGGCCAGCAAGGCTCAGTTTGAAAAAGTACAGCGGCTGATCAACCTGGGGATTAGCGAGGGCGCAACCTTGCTTGCCGGTGGACTCGGACGCCCCGACGGCATGAACAAAGGCTACTTCGTGAAGCCCACGGTGTTCGCGAATGTGCGCAATGATATGACCATCGCTCGTGAAGAGATCTTCGGACCTGTTCTCTGCATCATTCCCTATCAGGACGAAAATGATGCAGTCCGAATCGCGAACGATACGCCCTATGGCTTG
>DATNKA010000705.1:0-8306 GCA_035603655.1 Candidatus Acidiferrales bacterium
AGAAAAGCTCCCGAGAGGTTTGCGTCTGGAAGCTACGGGCAGCAGCGGACATGGGGCGGTACCTCGAATCGACAATGCCGTCATCCACCTCGCCGCTGCCGTCGTGAAGGCAGGAACGTGGGATACTCCCGCGCGTCTCAATGAAACTACGCGCGCATTTTTTGAACGCCTGGCCACAATTTCAACGCCCGAGGAAGCGGCATTGTATCGAAACGTGCTGAATGCAAAGGTACAAGAGGAATTAAAGCGCAAGAAGCCTCAGTACTACTCGATGGTGCGGACGTCGGTCGTTCCCACCATGTTGAAGGCGGGTTACAAATCCAACGTCATCCCACCCTCCGCCGAGGCGACGCTCGACGTGCGCGCCCTGCCCGACGAAGACCTCGGAAAGTTCCGCGAGATGCTGGGGGAGATCATCAACGATCCGCAAGTAAGAGTCGTAGCCGAGGATGTTTCGCTTTCGATGCCAGCGGCACCTCCTAGCAAGTTGAACACGGAAATGTTTGCCGCTTTGGAACGCGCACAAAAGGAAGTTAGTCCCGAGGCCATTACCTTACCTACTATGACAACGGGGGCCACTGATTCCTCGTTCCTGCGAGCAAAAGGCGTTCAGGCATATGGCATAGGCGTGCCCAAGACCGAAGAAGAGAATCGGGGCGTACACGGCAATGATGAGCGCATTGAGGCTAAGCAACTCGGTTTATTTGTACGCTATCTTTTTGCAGCGGTTACTGGGGTTGCGGCGCCCTAGGTGGTCTGCCTGGGAGCAAGCGCATGGCTAGGGTCCCGGATTCTGGGACCGGAGTGACCCCGCATACTGGACCTGATTGCGATGAGGGCGAGGTATGCCCACCCAGATAGGCCGCTGACGCGCTAAAATGCTAAGAGTTTGCTTGCCACTTTCGTCGCTCCAGAAACAGGGGTGTCGCATGACTCCAGAAACGCAGCAGTCCGAATCTCCATACTGCGTCAGGATCGAGACCGAGACCGGCCAGTCCTCTACTGTTCCCATTGCGGTCTTGACACCGAAGCAGTTGGAAATCTTTCTTCAGAGTGAGTTCAAGAGGTTGGCGCAAGAAGCGGGCGTAAAGGGCGCTCGTATTCATGTAGAGCGGGCGATAGCCGCTGACTACGAGCAGGTCCTCCGTGAGGTTGCGGCATGCCTGTTCTCTGCGAAGGCACGCGCGGCATGACTCGGCCGCGAGCGATTGTATAAGTGAGCCGGAAGGAAAACTACTTTGACTCCCGGTTGGTGAGAGCTATGGGGATATAACGTCAATTGTGGGTGATGTTACATTTGCAGCTTGAGTGGTCTCATTCTCATGGTTTTCGCGCAGTTGCCTTTAGGGGAGGCAACTGCGCAAAAGACCCTGTCGTTTCCTACTGCGGACGGAGGCGTAGTTTCCGCCAACCCTTTTGGAAAGAGTGATAAGGACGTCTTGCTGGCTCACGGGGGTCAGTTCAACAAGGAGAGCTGGACACAGAGGCTCATGCTCTGGTGGCGGCAGGATTTGAAGGGCCAAGCCCCTCGAGAAACTGGTATTCGGATGCGGGTCGAGGAAATTTCTGATGTGATACGCACGAGGCAGGATTGGATTCTTCTACAAGTGACCGATCGCGCGGAGAAAAAATGAAAAACTGTTTGCCGGCCTGAACTTATCGGTTGGAGGCAATGGCAGCGCCTATCAGTGTTGGGAGACCGGAATATCCATATAAATCTCTTGTCCTGGTTCAAACCGCAGGGAAGCGATCGGGCGCTGTTCATCGAAGTGCGACGACACGGCTATCACCAACAAGGTCACATTTTTCCCAGCCGGTAATAGTGCGCGATACCGGCCATCGACGAAAAGTTTCACCGCGTGTCCATCTTCATCGCTGAAAATTAAGATGGCCTTCGCGCCAGTACCACTCTCACTGTCGATAACTCGTCCTGCAATCACCCCGGCTTTCTCCCCCAGTTTTATGCTCACTGTTGCCGAGCGATGTTCTGTGAGATCAACCGTAGGCGCTGGGGAATTCGAGTTTGCGTAGAGCGGCGTGAACGGGTCAGGGTAACCGTCCTCGTCTTTTCGCGTGTAGAGTTTGTACCCCGCCAACTGCAAACCCCCGCGAAAATCGAATTTCCCATCACCGTCCGTCTTGACCGAACGAGGAACAATGTCGTCCAACGTGAGGCCCTGCTGTACTGCATAGACAGTAGCGCCGCGCACAGGGTTTCCACTCGGGTCTGTCACCGTACCTTTGATCTCGCCGTTTTGCTGATCTTTGGTCTGCGAGAATGCACAAATACTTGCGGCAATCAACACGAAGGAGAGGAAATGCCTCATTAGAGGGCCTCCTGAAGAGCTTTATTATAGGTCCGAATTGATCCTTCCGGTGAACCTTCTCACGCAGCCGAGAGCCTAATTGTTGATAAGTCCCGATTACGCATCGACCTCGTCATATCGCGCTTAATGTCTGAACCACAGCAGGGCCGACGATAGCCCATAGAGCAATGAGGATGCCCCTCAACAAGCTGATTATCTGATCCAGCGCCCTAGCAAGGTCGGTGTTCTGCTTTTCATCTATGGGCCATGAGTGCCGTGCGATTATGCGCGCCGCCTAAGGTGCAATCATTCCTGTAAGCAGTACGGTGCTGCAGATTCTTGTCGAAACAGTCCTCCTTGAAGGCGGTGGAATTCAGCGGTGCAACTCCCGCCCGGAAAGCCAGCATGGCTATCGGTTCAAGACGGTGAAGGCGGCACTAGCTTTGAATCCGAGGCGCGCCTTCGGTTTCAGCTCGGCAGCACACGCCGTAACGCTGCCAGAGCTGAAACCATGGGCTCTGCGCGAGGGTTTGGTCGTGCCTTCGGTTGGCGGCAGCGATGTCGCTTGCGCTGAGTGGCCTGATATCCGGCGCTTCGAACATTTCCTGTAGCTGCTGAATCTCGTCAATGATGCGTTCAACGTCCATGCGTCACAATCATCCATTATGAAGTGCGAATGGGTCAAACGGAAGCGGGATCGGGTAGTGGGTCATTCTGAATTGCCGCCCTGGCCGGATTTTGACCTTTCAGCTTTGGGGCTATACTCAGCGAAGCTCGGCGCGGCTTTGGTGCGCCGAAGCGCACGCTCAACCGCAACCCGAGGAAAATAACGAATGCCGAATGACGATCGCACAAAAATATTCTACAGCAGGACGCCGGAATCAGCGGCCATGTTGGCAAACGTTAAACGCGCGATGGCGATCACCGCCACACTTAACCGTTTGACGTTCGACGATGCGGACGAAATTCGAGCATTGTTCAGCGAACCTATCGGTAAAAAAGTAGACAAGAGCTTATTACTGATCCCTCCATGTTTATACTGCCGGTGGGGACGAAATTCGCGTCGGGCATAATGTCTTCGTAAATCTGAACTGCACTTTCTGTGACCTTGGCGGCCTCGACATCGCGGACGATGTGATGATCGGGCCGAGCGTGCGCATCATCACGACGGGCCATCCCCTTCACCCTCGCAGCGACGCGCCGCCACAATCGGAACGCCTGTCGTGATTGAGAAAAGCGTGTGGATCGCAGCCGGCGCGACCATCATCGGTGGCGTAACGATAGGCGAGAATTCGGTGATCGCGGCAGGTTCGGTAGTCACCAAGGACGTTCCCCCGAATACTCTTGTCGGAGGAAATCCGGCGCGGGTCATTCGTTCGATTGGCGACTGAGGAAACGTAGGCAAGGGTCGAAACTGGAACTTCAAACTGACCCACTACCCCGGATTGGTCTTTCCTTAGCGATTCGTGCATTGCCAGTCCATGCGCCGGCGCCCGTAACTGACACGCGCCGCTCTTGCGGATTGGGAAATTTGTTCAGCAAGTCCATGGCGATGGTTGCCCTTCGCCAGAATTGGATCGTCCAGATCATATTGACTTTTCAACCAGCGGAAGAAAGAATCGAGAGACATGCTCGCCTTGCGTCTGAGTCTGTTTCGCCGGGTTACAACACCCACATCCAAAGGCCTTCCCATTACAGAACTCAAGAAATCAAAAGCCCACTCCAAGTGTCGCGGACTGCGCGATGTTTAGAATGGGGCACCCTCACAAGAGTGAGACACTTCGAGTGCTAATTTTCAGACGGCTGTTCGGCGTGGTCGATGACGAGCACCTGCACGGGTTCAGTTTGCGGTTGTAGTTTCAGGCCGAGCTGCTCTTGAAGGGCTGTCAAGAGCGACGGGCCGTTCGAATCGGTGGCCGGTTCCGGAGCAGCTAGTTCCCCCGATTGCTTTAAATTTTCTTCTTCCGATGGATCGGGTGTCCAGTGAAGGTTGAAGGCGTAATTGCCCTTGAGGCCTGTCTTATCCACGACCGGACGCCCCAGGCGAGCCGATAACTGCTCGGCCAACAATTCCAAGGGAGCGCCTGAGGAAGTAAGTTCGCCACGGCCAAGACGCATCATGCGCGGCTCGTTCGCTGAAGGCTGGAGCTTCGCGCCATTCTCATCGATCACCAGGTCGTACGCTGGGAGAGTCTGCGCCTCGGAGTGTGTCACCAGCTTGAATCGGTTCGCCAGCAACGACTTCAGCATGGTTTGATCGTCGAAGTTCTTGCCATTGGAAACCTGCTGATGCATGGCGGCAACCAACGAGGGATCGAGTTTGGCTTCGATATCGAATTTCGTTTTGTTAAGGAAGTCGTGAGGACTGGAGATTTGTGCGGCTTGAACGTGGTACGCCAGTTGAATGAGCCTTTCCAGAGTGACTCCGTTGGCGACAAAGCTGCCGTCCATGAGAGAGAACAGCATCTTTGCCCGCTTGTCTCCGTTCGCAGTTGCGGAAGGCTTGATCGAGAGGGAAGAGTATATCGGCGTTGAAGGGGTTGGAGTTTCGGTCTGCTCCTGAGCGCGGCCGGGCGTGGCATTGAACAAGCCGAAGGTGACGGGAAGAGCAATCGCCAGCGCGGCGGCCACGGTCAGCAGGAGTTTGCGAGCCAAGCCCAGGTTGTGCAAGATGCGATCGTTCATAATATGGACCATCCTTTTCTTAAGATCTGCGCCGGTGACGCCAGAGACACACGGTAACGGCGACCCCAGACAGAATTCGCAAACTTTTAAAATGCTTTCCGCATAGACTTGACGATCGCTGCCGAAAGCAACGACTTCTTCGTCACACGCGCGCTCGCGTTCCTCGACCAGGCGGGCTCCCAGCCACCATACGAGCGGATAGAACCAGAAAGCGGCCTCGACCAGCATGTGCAGCGCGGCGAAGAGATTGTCGCGACGGCGCACGTGCCAGACCTCGTGTGCAAGGACGGCTTCGAGGTGGGCTTCGTCAAGTCGTTTGGAAATGCCATCGGGCCAGATGAGAGTCGGCCGGGCGATTCCGAAAATCCCCGGCTCGAAGGGAGCACGCGACAAGAGCAGCCGGATGGGATCGCGGAGTCCGCCGATCCGTTCGACGCGGCGCAGGGCCTGCACCTCACGGCCATCGTGCAAAGGGATTGAGGATTTCATCGCGGAAGAAATCCGGAACCAGCGCACAGTCCAAACAAGCATAACTGCAAGAACACCACTCACCCATAGGACGCCCGCGAACGGAAGGAAGTGCGTAAGACTCGAGTACGCGATCGAAGGATTGGGCGTGGACGAAACGCGGATAGCCGACTGCGAAAATGGCTGGCCGATTTGGTCGATGGCGAAGTAGAACCCGGGGCTGACGGATTGCGCCGAATGCCGCATCCAGGTGAGACGCTGGCCGAGTTCGACCAACAGCGAGAAGGGAACGAGGAATTTCAGCGATGCAGCCAACCACAGCCAATAGCGAGAGCGCGCGTGGTGTTTTCGCAAAGCCAGAGTCAGCAGCCCGGCCATCAGGGCGACGAGCGTGGACTGCCAGAGATGGTTGCCGAGGCCAGGAGCGATGGCACTCCACGCGGACGTTACATATTTTTCAATCATTGTGATTTATCCTTTCGCTCGAGCTTGCGAAGAGTTTTCTCGGCTTCCTGGACGTCGGCAAGGGTGAGACGCCGGGACTCAATAAGATGCGCCATGACGGGCTGCGTGCTTCCGCCAAATAACGCCAGCAGTTCGTCAATGAGCTTGCTCTGGGCGGCGTTGCGCGAAACCGCGGCCTCGAAGATATGAAAGTTTCCGACCTTCTTCACGCGGCGGACCGCCTTCTTGCTCTCCAAGCGGTAAACCGTGGTCTGAATCGTGGTGTAGGCGGGGCGATCTCTTTCGGGGAAATCTTCCTGAATTTCGCGGATGGAGGCGTTACCGCGGGTCCACAGCGTTTCCATGATCTGAAGCTCCAGCTTGGTGAGTTTCGGACTGGGCATCTTGTCTCCTATCGACGTGTGCGATATTACTACATAGATAGTAGATGTCAAGAAAAATTAGGAGAAATTCTGAGGCATCATTTCGAGGTGGTGGCCGTCCGCTACGAGGACGATATCCTCTTGGGATTCCAGTATCGGACGGATGCGGATCGCTTTCTGGAAAGCCACGGGAACGATTGGCCTAGTTTGGACTGGAGTTACACTTGGATAAGACGCCGGATCGAGTTCGGGGGTTTGCCGAAAGCACCGGAGACATAGGAGAGAAGGGAACCCCGAGACGTTCGACTTCCGGGGCTTCAACCATATCAGTGTGCGGTGTCGAGAATCTGCGCTGCTGAGAATCGACAGTGCTGGCCTACTCACAAGCTGCGTTTCTTCCTCGGCTTCTTCCCTCACCTGTTACGTGCCGAATGAGTCGGTGATTTCATTTCGAACTTGGCGCTGTTGGTGCGTAGCTATTTATGCGAGGAAGGGTCCATCACTTCCATATAGACCGTGATTGGCAGTGATCACTAGATCGAAGAAATGCGCCAATTGGTACTTGTGGGTGGATGTTTGCCCTGAAGCAATGATCCGCGGCACATAAAGCACTGTTCTAAGCCTTGGTATTCGTGGTTGATCCCTCTCGGTGATTATTTGTGAACCAGCCTTCATAGGCAGTACCTCTTTTTCCCCTCAACGTGGGCCAACGCGGGGGCGGGGCTCGTCTATAGTTACTGCCACAGTCCGACCCGGTGCAGCAGATCGGCGTTGTGGGATGTGCCAAATTTGGTGCGGCAGGTGCGATAAAAATGCTGGGAGAAGCCGCCGCGGATGGGTAGCTCGGGGACAACACTTTGCTGTTCCCGTTGTATGGACGGGTTTGAAAAAATTCTGAATTTGGCTAATCCTGCCACCGTCTCCGTCGATGATATTCGCCGCCACTAAGGCCGCCGAGGTCAATCACAATGGTGACAATCAGAATCAGTAAATTAATGCCAGCTATAGGCTGTCGTGTATTCGCCATCCACGCATACACTAACGTGGTAAGGGGTAAGAACAGAAATCCGAGCAAGGGCAATATCAGACCGTGGTACGCTCGTTCTAAATAATTCGAGAACAGGAACAACAATGCGAGTGCGATTCGAGGAAAGGCGAGAAAGACAACTAGCAGGAGGCAACCCACAAGATTCTCCTCGGGCATCGTACGCTTTTTCTGCACGTGACACAAAGAAGTTGCGGGCGGGTGGAAGTGATGCAGGAGCTGGCGCTCCCGTCCCTTGCATTTCTGTGCTTATCATAGGCCACGCACCGCAGAAGAACAGTACGCTGCCGAACCAAAGATCAATTTCCTTGGCGCTAACCTCTTTGCTAGGGCTGCGAAAACGTTGTTGGTAACGAGGCCCGAATGGACAACACTATTTCTTTGTATCGTTCCGTTTTCACGTTTTCAAGCCTGCGCTTCACAATGACGGATCGCCGTGCTTTGTCGCATTGTGATTGCTGTCTCGTCGGGTAGCGGATTACCAATCTCAATGCTGTCGATAGAATCGGACTGGCTGCGTTCTCTGTGATCCGCGAGAAACCTTCCGCAAGCAAATGCAGTATTTGCTTCTTGACCTCTTGACCCCGCGTTCTGTTCATTGTTCCGCATTTCGAGCACCAGCCGCGCAGAGGGAGCGAAGGTCAGAAAGTCGTTGCTTTGGCGGTTCGTGTTTTTTCCCGTAAAATCAGAAACTAGTCGGTAGACGGAGTCCACATCCTCAATGTCCCAAAGGTGGGAGCGTTTCCAACCACCATCGATCCCATGCTCCCCACCCACGTCGCCCAGACCACAATAGATTCATAGATTCCTGTTGAGCAACGCGCAGAGTGCCAAATCGTGCTCTCGATCCCAGCGACTTTCAGATCAGATACATAGCCGATTATCTCGGCCCCCTGCTTCACTTTCGTCCCGCATCCCTGCCGGGAGCCAGCATGGCGGCGAGCGTGATCGCCGGGTCGATCTGCTGGGGAGCGG
>DATNKA010000706.1:0-3561 GCA_035603655.1 Candidatus Acidiferrales bacterium
AATTCGCGCCCGCCAGGCACAGCGACGCCACCGACGACTATAACGACGAAGACAGCAAGAGGCGCACGCCAATAGCCGCGGATTGAAAAGTATCCTATTCGCTGCATAAGATAAGCGTTATCGTTGCCCCGCGGCGGAACCGGCTGGCCGCTATGTGCATAGTCGGATCAATGCCAGTCCGCCAAGTCTGCCGCCGCGCGCCGCCGGTATCGAGTAGCGGCTTTGCGGAAGCACGACTACATCACGAAATGTCGCGCCTTGGCCGGTGTTGCTCTACTCCCGGTATGTGCTGGCCGTGTCGTTCGGCGTTTTCCAAAACTCAGGATCAGCCGCTTCTTCACAGTAAGCGCCGCAGAGAGTCGCGCGGCCGCTAGTTCAGTTCAGGCTGTATCGCCTAGAGCCACATGGGATATTGCGACAGGACCATAAAAAGACTATATTAAGTCTTGCGGCAAAGTGGAGCTACAGTGCGATATTCGACTCAAATAAGGCCTATCAGCTACTTGAAAGCCAATGCGGCCGAGGTCCTTCAGGTGCTGGAGGAGCAGCGTAAGCCTATGATCATCACTCAAAATGGCGAAGCCAAGGCCGTAATTCAAGACGTTGCCTCTTATGAGGAAACCCAAGAAACGCTGGCGCTTTTAAAGATTCTTGCGCTCGGCAACCAACAAGTTGAACGCGGGGAGATCACGCCGATCAGCGAGGTCGCCGGTCGCCTGCGCACGAAGGCTATCAGTCCCTGATGCTCTACGAGGTCTCGCTGACAAAGGACGCCGAGCGGGACCTGGAAGAGATCTACCTCTACATCGCTGAGTACGATTCTCGAGCTAGCGCTGAGCACGTCCTCGATCGGCTGGTCAAGGCGACGGAAGCGCTCAAAACGTCCCCTGACCGCGGTTCCTATGTAAACGAGTTGCGCTCTCTTGGCATCTCGGAATATCGACAAATCCTCTTTAAGCCCTACCGTCTAATTTACAGGGTGCACTCGAAACAAGTGATTATCTACGTCATTACCGATGGTCGCCGCGATATGGGATCTTTGCTAGCACGCAGACTATTGGGCGCTTAACGACCGAGGCTGTGTAAAAACGCGCCGTAACGATCCCGCCAGTCGCACCGCTCTGCGAATGACTGTCTACTACTGATACACGACGGTTCCCAGGTATGACGTCAGAACCTTCTTGAATTCATCCACGACCAGATCCTTCCCCTTGGGCGCCGCCTCTGCATAGAGCATCATCAAGCCGCTGACCATCTGGAGGGTTACTTTTGCAGCCAAAACCGACTGTTCTTCCGAGAGCGACGGGTTCTTTGCTCGAAAGGCACTCCCGATTGCAGCCCACAAAGCTTTTTTTGCAGCGGGCGGGCGTCGAAATCGAACCGGTGCTGTAGCCAAGCTCAGGTAGGCCGGACGTTGCCGCACCAGCTCAGTAATGCGTTCGATAAATAAATCCGCGAACTCCCGATGGGTAAGTTTCGCAGCCTGCTCAATCAGCGGCTTCCAATACGCTTCCAACTCCTGCCCGTACTGATTCACCAGCGTAAGGGCAATGGCCTGCTTGTCCGGAAAGTAGTTATAGAGCGCCCCAATGGAAGAGGCGCTGCGCTCGGCGATCGCCGTCATCGTGGCGGCCTCATAGCCTACCTCCACAAACAACGCCGCGGCGGCATCCAGAAACGCCGCGAGACGGCGTTCCGAGCGCTTCTGCTGGGGAGCAACACGTACGGGATTTGACAAAACCGAGGGCATGCTCGTATTCTACATCTCAGAAGTCGAGGGTTCCCTCGACTTTACAAAACAGTTTCTAGCCAGAGGAATTCATGCCAGAACTTCAGCTCAATGCCAAAAAGACCGCACTCGTCCTCATCGATTTGCAGAATTCCACCGTCGGCGTGAACACCGCCCCGTATACGGCCGCGCAGGTCGTCGCAAACTCGAAAAAGCTTGCCGAAGCCTTCCGCGCCGCCGGCGCTCCGGTGATCTATGTGAATGTCGATTTCAACGGCTTCCTGAAGCCTCCCGCCGACCAGCCGTTCAACATGGGCGACAAGCCCATACCCGCTGCTGCGTCGCAGATCGCTCCTTCCGCCGGTTTCCAGCCAGGCGACTTTCTCGTCACCAAGCGCCACTGGGGCGCCTTCGCCGGCACCGACTTAGAGCAACAGCTCAAGACCCGTGGCATTGACACCATCGTCCTCACCGGCATCTCCACAAACCACGGCGTCGAGTCCACCGCACGCCAGGGCACTGGCCTCGGCTTTGCCTTTGTGCTCGTCGAAGACGCTTGCGCAGGCTTGGACGCCGAAGAGCATCGTTTTGCGTTCGAAAAGATCTTCCCGCGTCTGGCCCGAATTCGCGCCACCGATGAGGTGATCGCAGCACTTGTCTAAAGTGCCCCGGGATCCGGACCGGCTAGACCCACTGGTCTGGAAGATCACGTCGGTAGCAGTGATGGGCCCGTTTCTTTCGCTGCTCGATGTGGTCAACGTATCACTCTCCACACTTGCCGTGGAGCTGCACAGCAGCCTCACGACGATTCAATGGGCCACGAGCGGCTATCTCCTGGCCCTGGCCCTCATGCTTCCGCTGAACGGCTGGCTGGTCGAGCGCATTGGAGCTAAGTCCCTCTACCTCTGGTGCTTCTCCGCTTTCACGCTCTGCTCAGCCCTATGCGGCATCGCCTGGTCTGCGAACGCATTGATCGGATTTCGAATCCTGCAGGGCATGAGCGGCGGACTGATGGCGCCGATGGCACAGATGATGTTGGCGCGCGTTGCCGGTAGACATATGGCGCGCGTCCTCGGCTATGCCGCAGTGCCCATCTTGCTGGCGCCGATACTCGGCCCCGTGATCGCCGGGGCTATCCTGCAGCACGCCTCCTGGCGTTGGCTCTTTCTCGTCAACCTGCCGGTCGGCGCACTGGCCATCGTACTGGCTATTTTCTTCCTGCCGAACGACCGCGAAGAGAGGAAGCAACGGGACCTGGATCTGCTGGGGTTTGCCCTGCTCTCTGCCGGCCTCGTGCTCTTCCTGTATGGCTCGGATCATCTGGGCGAGCGCATCGGCCAGATCACTCTGGCGCTCTCTGTTGTGCTGCTCGCGATATTCTTCAAGGTCGCGGTTCGCAAAGGACGTCGAGCGCTGATCGATCTTCAGTTATTCAAGGGAAAGACCTTCGCTGCCTCGACAGTCACCCAATTTATGTCGAACGGAGTCTCGTTTGCGGGTCAGATGCTGATTCCGATCTATCTGATCCGGGCCTGTGGCCGCTCGCCGAGTGCGACTGGCTGGCTATTGGCTCCTCTTGGAGTAGGAATGATCTGTTCTTATCCGTGGATAGGAGCGCTGACTCAGCGATTTGGGATCCGCAAGGTATCTGCCGGAGGAGCATTTCTAGCTCTCGCGGGGACGCTACCATTCATCTGGCTTGCCGGTCACGGATTGAGTGTCGCAGTACTCGCATGCGCTCTTTTCCTGCGGGGCGTAGGGCTGAGCGCGGTGGGAATCCCTTCCCTCTCCGCCGCATACGCATCGGTCAAAAAGCGTGACCTGCCGATGGC
>DATNKA010000707.1:0-16632 GCA_035603655.1 Candidatus Acidiferrales bacterium
CACCTTCGGTGAATACAAACTTGGCTATTTTACGCGACCGCTTTTCTCGGGGCTTCTGCGGTTGTGGGTTTCGCAGCCCCTTTCCCCAGGAAGTTTACCAGTTCAGAATTCACTTCCTCCGCGTGGGTCCAGGTGATGCAGTGCGGCCCATCCCTTACCACTGACAGGCGCGCTCCTTTGATCAGCTTGGCCGTTCGCTCTCCCGCTGCTGCTATCGGCACAATGCGGTCCGCGTCGCCATGAATGACCAGCGTCGGGACGTCAACTCGGCTCAGGTCCTTGCGGAAGTCTTCGTGCCACGTCGGCACACAGGCGAGGCTGGCCGTGGCCGAAGCTCCGGCTGCGACGTTCCAGCTGGCCTGGACGGCTTGTTCGCTGACACGCTTGCCCAGCAGAAGGTCCGTGTTATAGAAATTCTTGAAAAAGTCGGTGAAGAAGGCGTAACGGTCCGCCGCGATAGCTTTCTGGATTCCCTCGAACACACTACCGTCTACACCTTCCTGGTTGTCTGGCGTTTTGAGCAGAAAGGGCGGGACCGAGGAGATAAAGACGGCATGGCTTACGTCCTTCGATCCGTGCTTGCCCATGTAACGCGCCACTTCGCCGCCGCCCATCGAAAAACCCACCAGGGCAAAGTTGCGTAATTTGAGCTTAGTGACGAGTTTGTGCAGATCTTCGGCGAAGGTGTCGTAGTTGTAACCCGCGGTGGGTTGGCTCGACTTGCCGAATCCTCTGCGGTCGTAGGTGATGACGCGGCGACCCGCTGCCAGAAGCACCGGCAGCTGCTTTTCCCAGGAAGCGCCGCTCAGCGGATATCCGTGGATGAGGACTACGGGGTCACCCGAGCCATGGTCTTCATAGTAGAGTTCAATCTCAGTGGAGTTTTCTTTCCCGACGTTAAGGTATGGCATTGAGGTTCTCCTTCTTCGATAGAGTTCTAGGCGTTTCGCCACAGGTGGTTGGTTGTCGTCTGTTGAGTCCTATCGTTCGAATGGTGGAATTCACAATCTCCCGATTGGGGCAATCTTACTCCCTCGCAAGATTGATGTCCTCCCTGTTGCCAGTCTCCGGCGCGACGGCGTTGAACGCTCAGAGGTCTGGGGCGTTTCGTCTTTCAATACCACCGGACGCCAGTAACACGAGCAGATTCGAGACCAGTGCAGCGGCGAAGCGCAAGATATTCGGAGGTCCGACGATGAGACCAAATGGAAAAACCAAGCTGGGATTTTTTCCGTTGGCCGCGCCGGAAGCCGAGCGGCTGAAGAATTGTCCTGCTTTCGCATCGGAATTCTCGGCACTCGATCCCCCAAGCCGTTTGTAGATCGCGAGACAAGCCGGGCTGTGGCTAATCCGCAATCGGGAAGGTTGGCGCTCGGGCCTGGGAAGGTCTTCCGTGTAGCCGACAAACCACGAGAAGAGCTTCTTGGTGTAGTTGTGCTCGGGATACTCTTCTTGCGATCAGGGATTGTTGGCTGCACTACGAGGCAGCGCACACCCAGAGAACAACGGCAAGATCACGGGCCCAACTCAATCAGTAGTTCTTGGCCAGGTATTCGCGCAGGTGGTCGATCCTGAAGCTAGCATCCCCAGTCTCGATTTCCAACAGCAGTTGCACCGCAGTCAACTGGTTATTGAAGTCAAAGGCTGCCGATGTGTCCGGATTGCCAACTAGCTGAAGACTTTTACCGATTTGTTTGCTTTCTTCCTGCAGAGATTTACGCTTGGCCTCTTGCACCGCCACGCTTTCCACCAACTGCTGTCGCAGCACCTCCATGTTTCGCACAACATCGCCCTCCTGCACTTTCTTCCATTCGGTATAGGCTTGCGCGGTCCGATCCAAATGTCTGTCGATGGCGCGACTGGCGAGATTGTAATTGACCGAAACCGCGCCATACGGTTGTGCACCCTGAGCCACCGGATTAACCTGTTGATGGACGCCGACGGAAAGAGCAACATCCCAATTATTCTGACGGTTCAACTTATCCTGTGCTCTTTGCTCGGCTATTTCGCTGGTTTGTTTTTCGGCGACCAGGTCCTTCAATGGCTTATCGCTCAGCGGTGGAGTGTAGAGCACGCCGATTTTCAACTGGGTGTCGGCCCGGTCCGCGTCAAGCTTGATCCTCGTTGTCTGCAGCGAGAAGAGCATAAGCTGCGTAGCATTTTGAGCCTCGACCATCTTCGACGTCTTTTCGATCAACGCATCCAGCGATTTCGATGCCCGTTCAATCAGCACGAGCCGGTTACGCAGAGCCTCTTTCTCCAGGCTGGACAGTGCATATAGGGCGTCTTGCTGGGCTGCGGTAGTGGCCCTATACAACTCGCAGTTCTTGCGGGCCGCTTCCATGGTTAAACCAGCTTTCTTGATGGCCGAAAGGCCGACGGACGCGCCGCCGACCAGTTGCAGCGGGAGGCCGGTCTCGGGCTGAGTAATGCCGGCCATGGCTGCGGGGGTGCGCAGCAGATCTCGTTGAGCCTCCGCCTGCTCCATGATGAAGGCGCAGTACGCCTGCTGATCTGTTGTGTTCGCTGCAGAGTCCACTACAAGATTGTGCGAGTCTGCTGCAAACATCTGCAGGGAGACAAGAAAAAAAGATGACACGACCAGGAACTTCCAGAACTTAAGAGACATTCTCACTCTCCTCAAAAACGGGCCTAAAACAACAGCGGCTTCCGCCCAAGAAATACCGTCTTTGACTTCGCGGAGTCTGCGCGATCCTGGTTCAGATTCATCTGAATCAGAAAGCCGCGAATCTGAGTCTTGAATATGGGGTGGATGGCTTGCTCTTCGCCCGGGAATATCTGCGCCATCGTCCCCACCTTGCGGCACGCGATCATGTTCAGGTAACAGTCGTAAACCGCAGCTCCGGGGACCGCGTTCGCCTGGTTGTCATAGGGAACGAAAGCGAAGTAAAGCCGCTGCTCACCAGACGCATTCAGATAGTACGGGCTTTGTTTGGCTGTTCTGATGGCCTCTCTTAGCCGGTCGATCTGCCTTGACTCTTCTTGAAGCTGCTTTTGCGCGACGGTCATGGCGACGTCGAGCTGGGCGACCTCAGACCGCAATTCGGCCTGCTTTTCGAGCACGTCCAGCGAATTGGTACCAGTCATGGTCTTGTCCAGAACGCTATCGGTCAGCAAGATCTCGGCGATTCGGCTGTCCGTGTAGGCACCCCCGGCCGTGTTCAGCGCGGCCAGTTGCGTTGCTGCGTCGCCCTTTGTGATCAGCCCAGCAGCCAGATCCTTGTTGATGTTGGCTTCCACTTCCTTGAGCTGCGCCAGCACTCTTTGCGTTTTCAGGTTGTCGGCTTGCTTCTGCTGGTCGAGCGCTGCGAGTTCCGGGCCAGTGGTGCGATTGTGCACCTGCTCCCTTACGATCGCAGCCTGTAGCTCCGGCTCCAACTCCAGCAGCGCTCCTCGGTGCTTGGTCATCTCATCCAGGCCGCTCTGCAGTTTGTTTGTGTCCACCTTCAGATCTTCGATCGTCTGCTGGCTGGTCACGAGCTTTTCCCTGAAGTCGAGGCTCTTCTCGTCCACCGCAGAAATAATTACCGGCGCGGCCCAGGAACTGTTAACGGCATAGAAACCCATGACGAAGGCATAGGTGATAATGCCGGCCAAGACCAAATACAGCACGATGATGGCAAAGATCCGATATAGCGTGATCACCAGCTTGTAATGCAGCGATTGCCTGACTGGAGCTTTCTTGGTTTCCGAAGGAGGCGAATTAGTCTCAGCTCCAGAAGGAGGAGTATTAACTGTTGGCGTTGCCAAGGGGTACCTCTTGTGGTTCTTCTCGCGGTTCTATGGTTCGAGTGCCCCAGTCCGCAGAATCCATCGTGCATAGAGCCAGGGGCGTGAGGAACAAACTGCTGACCAGCGACCAGGCTACGTAGGCGGCGAAGGCCAACGGATGGGCGATCGTCTCCTTCACGCTATACTTCTTGATCACCCAGGTAAGCACAGCTCCAATTGCAAGAGCCGTAATCAGTGGCAAGGGTCCTGCCCATGCCAGGGGATCCGAAGTAAGCGTTGTGATCACGACCAAGAATCCGACCAGCGCTCCCAGCGGAACCAGTACGAGTGTCAGCACCGTGTTGGGGTGCAGTTTCCAGACATGCTGCGGCAGTGTTCTTAGGGTGAAGAAAAAGTCGCGGACGATGCTGCGCCGCCAGCGGAGCTGCTGTTTGAACAGTACGGACAGTGTGTTCGGAACCGTCGTCCAGCAGAGCGCGTCGTTGTTGATGTAAGTTCCGTAACCCCGCAGCAGTGTCTGATGGGTCAGGAACCGGTCTTCCCCCTGATTCACCGGAATCCCGAACCAGTGACGCGCCCGGATCGCCGGTTCGATCTCCATCAGCAGGGTGCGCCGAATCGCAAATAGGCACCCGCTGATACAGCACACACTGCGCGTCCAATTCTCCGGAATCTTGTAAAGCTGGAAGGCGGAGTAGTAAACGATCGTCTGAATGGCGGTGATCACGCTGTCGTTGGGGTTCCTGACCCCCACCCTCCCGCCCACCGACCCCATGCGCGGTTCCGCGAAGCAGGCGGTCAGTTCCCGAATCGCATCGGCATGAAAGATGCAATCGGAATCGATCGAAATTATCACCTCTGCCGTGGAGTGCTGCAGCGCATTGCAGACGGAGCGTGCCTTTCCGCTATTGACCTCATTCCGGCCAGTCCTTATGCGTATGTCTGTGAAATCGCGCTGCGCTTTGAGCATCCACTCGTAGCTATCGTCGACCGAACAATCATCCTGCGCGATCACTTCAAATTTCTGGTGCGGATAGTTGCTCTTGCTGATGCTCTCTATCGTCTCGTAGACCGTCCTGCCTTCGTTGTAGCAGGGCATCAACACACTGACGGTTGGCTCATACGTGTAGTCCTTCCGGGCCTTTGTGCTGGGGAAAGAAAACTTCAGAATGATGCCCATTAAGTACTTAACCACAGAGATCAGTAGACAAAGAACGAGGATGAGCCAGAGCAGAATAGGGGCCATTACAGCCGCGCCTCCCGGTGCAGATAGGTCGTGCCAGAGACCCCGGTGTGTCTGGCAGACTTGGCGTCCATACGGCAACCTGATTCCCGATGATGGATCACACGCCACTCTCCGGAACCCGCAACTATACCATCTGGGTCGCCGCCTGAAACTGCCCGGCGACGCCGGCCATCCTGCGCAACCTGCGTGCCGCAAAAGCGGGAGCGACCATGAAAGTGGCGGCTGCTGTCTGCTGTCCCGGTCGTGAAGCTGATGGAGGAAATGTGGGAAGTGATTGAAAGAGGGTTGGTAGCGCTAACGGGAATCGAACCCGTGTTTGAAGATTGAGAATCTTCCGTCCTAACCCCTAGACGATAGCGCCATCAATGACTTACGTTTTGGTTGCCTTGAAATTTTACCTAATTTTGACCCCGCGCGTTTGCGGCAAGAGCTGTTGACTAGCCACGGCACTGCTGCATCGCGTTCGACACATCCTGGGTGTCCACGATGTGATAGCGGTCGAACACGCTGCGTGTCTTGTGGCCTGTAATCTCCATTGCGACCTTTTCACGAACCCCAGCCAGCGTTACCAGATTCCGGATCGCGCTCCGTCTGAAATCGTGTAGCGTCAAACCTTCATACCGCGGATCGTACGGCCTGCCTTCCACTGCGATGATACGGCCCATACCCACCGCAGCACAAGCCTTTGTCCATTCCTTGCGGATGTTGGTTGTGTCGAATACACGGCCCTGTTTCGGTTCGATTCTTTCCAGCATCAAGACAAGGCGCCGAGGCAAGGGAATCTCGCGCGCCTCTTTGTCCTTGGTTTGGTCGTCCTCGATCCGGATGAGTTTACGTTCCAGGTCGACCTGCGACCATTCGATCAACTCAGCTTCGCCGGATCGTCCACCGCAAAAGTACAGGAACGTGATGTAGGGTTTCAGATTCGGCGGGAACTGCGCAAGCAATTCCTCGAACTTCGGCAATTCCAAGAACCCGGTCCGGGTTATGCTGTCCCGATGCATCATCACTTAGTCGGCCCCATCCGCCCCACTCGCGGGCACATCTCGACTTCGCCGCCTAGCGACTTATACGAGATGCCATCGCTGCGCCTATTCGCATAGGCCTAGGCAACCCACGACTGGTTCTGAGCTTTCATTGATGCTCTTTCACAACATGTCGTCCTCTGAGACCACGGGGAACTCTTCGGTTGCTCTTACCCAGTGCTTCACCGAAAACTCTGGCCTTCAACCTGGGATAAAAAAGTTTCGGCGTTCCCCTTATCCTCACACTCCGATCCTGGTGAGGGTGCGTTTTCGAGGCTTGACTACGGTTCGCTTTTGCTACGACCTGTTGTTTTGCTAGCCCTCCTATCGGAGCTGACCAGACTTGCGTCCGGCCAACGAGGACCTTTACATCCGGGCTTCCGACGGTTTGGTCGCCCGCGCCGTCGCCGGATATCACTACAGTGCCAACTAGGTAATCTGCACTGGCAGGACTCTCACCTGCTAGATCATCAACTAGCTTCACTGCACTATCCCGGCGCACAAACATCGCCATAGCACGTTTTGACCCCGACAATGGCGAAGAGAAGGCGCAAAGTTGTGAGAACGCCTGGTTGCAACAGTTATGATGGTCCGTTGGCTGGCGGCCGGCCCGGAGTTCCATGATTGTGCAAACCCAGTCTTGGCAAGAGGTCACGCGGTTTTACCGTGATATCGCAGGGAAGAACTCCTTTTTCCGCCCGATGATGGCACTCGCCGAGCAAATCGCAGCATCGAAGTATTCAAGCGGCCTTTGCCCTTGGACTTCAATGAATACTCTGTGCGTTAGCGAGATACCGGAGGCCGATTCAGACAAAGAGGTGTTGCGCATTTCACTCGACCCTCGGGATGGCGTTCTCGTGTACGACTTTCAGGAGACGGGATCCACCTTGCCGAAGTACCAGCACTGGATCCGACGGTGTTCGCCGGACGAGGGCTTCTCCCGGTTTGAGCGATTCGTTCAGCTCAAGAAATGGTTTGTGGACGGGCCGCTGTCTTAATGAGTGTTATCGCCTTTTATAACAACGATCGCTGCGCAGCAAGACGCTGAACAGGAACTCTTTCAGCTATTGCAGTTTCGCGTACTCGGTTTTGGCTTCTTTCAGGATGGGAATATCGGGGTCGGCGTCTTTCCAGAGCGTAAGGAAATCTTTGTATGCGGCAAGCGCCCGGACACGGGCGGCATCGGCATCCGCTCCCAGCCCCTGTGCTTGAAAAGTTCTGGACTGCAAGGCATTGGCACGAGCCACGCCCAGATGCGCCAAGGCTCCCGTCCAGCAGTTCCAGACGATGCCGCTGTGGTCGAGAATCTTCTGGAACTCGGCGGCGGCAGCACTGCCTTGTCCGGCTGCCAAATATGCTTCGCCGCGCACGTACGTCGGATACAGGCAGGAAATGTTGGCGACAAAACTGATGCTGCCTAACTCGACGGGGGAAGCAGCAGCTTGCAGGGCAGTCAGGGCGGAAGCCGGGTTCTTTTTGTCCAGCGCCAACTGCGCCTGAATCGCTGGCAGCCATAGCGATCGCATCTGCGTGTCCAGCGGGAAGCGTTTCCCTAAGTCTTGCGCCAGTGATTCGGCTTTTGTCGTGTCGCCCGCCATGGCAAAGGCAAGTGCGGCCTCGACCTCGACGCCCTGACTCGTGGGAACAAGCTTCAAGGCCTCTGCCCCTGACTGCCGCGCTTCCGCTGGATAGCCATAAGCGGCTTCCCGCTGAGCGGCAATCGCCTGCCAGATTGCCCCATTTTCCTTGCTGTCCCCTCGTATGGCGGAGTCCACATCCCGCTTCGTCAATTCCCGCGCCTTGCCCAGATGGCCCGCGTAGGCTTCGGTGTCAGAGGCGAGCGCCAGTCCCATATTCTCTTCGGGCCTGCCCGCAAACCATTGTTGCTGTTCCGCCATCGCCGCTGAGTCCACAGCCAGGAAGGCAAGAGCGTAGAGAGCATTGCGGAATACGAGAGTATCAAGTTTCCGTGCCTGGGCCTCACGGATGATCTGCCGCGTTTCGTCAAAACGCTGCAAGGCAAGGGTGTAGTTGGCGAGGCTCCCATAAGCAGTCGCCCGATCCGGTGCAAGGCGCAAGGCCTGGCGCGCGGCCTCCGTCGCTTTCTCATACTGCCCCTGTGAGGAGAATACGATGCCCAAATTGTTGTACGCTCCCGATTCCTTTGGGTAGCTTTCAATCATCCCTTGAAAAGCCAGCGCCGCTTTATCCAGTTCTCCGGTTACAAGCTGATAGTAGTGGGCGGTGATCGCCAGCTTTTCCCGTTCGCTGGCGTGTTCCCGCAACTGGAATGCGTTGGTGAAGTACTCGCTGGCCCGCCCTGTCTCGCCGAGATTGGAATAGTCCAAGCCCACTGCCCTGTAGCCCGGGGCAAAATTCGGATCAAGCTCGATGGCATGCTGGTCGTATGGGAGGGCGGCGGCGGGGCCTTTCTCGTTGTTAGCCTTTCGTCCAAGGCTGAAGGCTTTCAGAGCTTCGAGCGAAGACGTAGTGGCCTCGGAAAGCGGAACATCAAGCTTTTGCACTGTCGCCAGCGATTCTCCCAGCTCACCGCGCAGCTTGGACGCCGCCTCGCCCAGCGCGTCCAGTACCTTCTCCTTGGACGCCGCCGTCACTTGCTCCTCGGCCAGCGGGTCTCCACTCTGGCAGTTCGCCGCCTTCAATCCCAGCACGTATTGATTGCCCAGACTGGCAATCGATCCCGCAATGTACGCCTTGCTGCCCGCCCGCTGGCAAAGCTCGCGAGCAACATCGGGCGTGAGCTTGGTGTCGCGAGGACGCGTCATCAGTTTCAAGGTTGCCGCGACCTTGTTGTCCGGCAGTACATTCAGAAACGGAGACTGGTTCAGAGAGACGCTGAGCGCCGTCTTGAGCGTGTCGTCGAAGACCGGGTCGCCCGTGCTGTTGGCGAAATCGGCGAGCACGATGGTGTCCTTCTCGGTTAGGTGGTGCGCGGTCTGGCGCGAGCGGGCGTAGAACACTCCCGCGATTGCCACCACGACAAGAATCGCTGCGGCGGGAACCAGAACCTTCCAGAGTTTTCTGCCCGCTACGGGAACTTCGGCGGCCTTCGCCGAGCTCGATGAGGAAGCAAGCGCAGGCGAGGAACCGGATGCAGACGGCGGCTGTGCGACCTGAGAGCCGCTTTCCTGTGCGACGCCCACTGTCCCGGAACTAACGGCTGCAAATCGTCCCGTCTCTGTATCTCGCTTCAGCCGTTGCATCTCCGAACGCATGTCGGCTGCACTCTGATAGCGCAGGTTGCGGTCTTTCTCTAGCGCCCGATTGATGATCCGTTCCAGTTCGGCCGGTACGTCGTGATTCAGCCGCACCACGGCTACTGGGGGACGGTTCACGATGGCTTCACAGATCATCGCCGAACTTTCTCCGTGAAACGGTAAATCTCCGGTCGCCATCTCGTATAGCACGGAACCAAACGAGAACAGGTCGGTCCGAGCATCCAACTCTCTCGCCCGCACCTGCTCGGGAGACATATATGCCACCGTTCCCACCATGGTCCCCGGGCTGGTCAGATGCTCCGCGTCCACCGAACCCGTCTGCGTGTTAAGAGACCCAATTTTGCTCGAAGAGCTGCCTGCCACATTGACCTTCGCCAATCCAAAGTCCAGAATTTTGGCGTGCCCGCGTTTGGTGACGAAGATATTGGCGGGCTTGATGTCGCGGTGGACGATGCCTTCGGAGTGAGCCGCGTCGAGCGCGTCCGCAATCTCAATGGCCAGCGACAGAATCAATTCGGTTTCCATCGGTCGCCCTGCGATGCGGTGCTTCAGCGTCAGGCCGTCCAGGAACTCCATAGCGATGAACGCTTCGCCGTGCTGGTCGTCAATTTCATAGATCGTGCAGATGTTGGGATGGTTCAGAGCGGAAGCAGCCTTCGCTTCGCGTTGAAAGCGGCTGAGGGCCTGCGGATCTTTGGCTACGTCGTCGGGCAGGAACTTGAGAGCCACGAAGCGCCCGAGTTTCACATCCTCAGCCTTGTAGACGACACCCATCCCGCCGCCGCCGAGTTTTTCGACGATGCGGTAGTGCGAGATGGTTCGGTCGATCACAGGGCGCGAGAATCTTACGTGTGAGAGGCGGGCAAGTCAATGTGAAGCCCAGAGGGTTGGCGGCAGCTCGAAAGGATGGTTGTTGATAAATCACGATTACGCGTTTTGACCCTGGACCGAAAGTCAGCCAATTGTCGATGAGCGCAATCTGGTTTCAACACTTACGGGCGTAAGATGCGTTGGTCCTTGCCAATGGTGTCAACGATGCAGATTCTTCGCTACGTCGGTCTTTCAATTGCGGGTCTGCTTGCGGGAGCAACAGCGGGATGCATTGGTGGTTTGGCGCTGGGCTGGTTGTTGTCGCTCGGCTACCACCGACACGGGCCTTCTGACCCCGGTGATGCTCCAGTCTATGTCGCGATGGGCCTGACGGCGGTCGGAGCATGTGTGGGAGCGATCACTGGATTCATTATCGCACTCGTGTATTGCGTGCGATTGGCACGAAGGCGCAAGCCCTCCGACGGATTGCAGAACATCAACGAGTGAAATAGCCTGCAAACAACACTTATCCCTTACAATTCCCAGAATGCACCCATTGGTTGAGCAGATTGAGCACTCGTTCTTGCCTCAAGTGCAACGCCTTGCCTCGGAGATTGGAGGGCCGATATTCGAGTCTACGGTTCAACGTCTGGCACGCTCCAGAAGGGTCGCTCACGGACTATCAGGGTTACTCGCTCGGCATCGAATGCGTTTTCCCGACAGTTGCGGCGAACGCACCAAGTAACGTTGCGTTGAGTGTTGGAATCTGCCACTTGGACTCAACACCGCAGTTGATGGCCGATGTGATCTGGGGCCATCCTTCTGGCGAATCGGAGGCAGACTTCCCAGAGAATCGACACTCGATCAACGGGTGGTCAGAGGCCACGCCGGAGCTTCTTCAGGAACTCAATGGAGTTTTTCCAAAGCTGATTCACGCCTTTGAAACCGCCGGCCAGCGGGCCGCTCCACCATCACCGCCACGAATTGATTTCAGAGGAATGACTACCAACGAACGCCTATCTTCTGCAGGATTGATGCCAGATTGGGATATTGCTGCCAGATCACGCGATCGCAAACGGATGATCGAGATACTTAGCAACGTTGATCTTGCTAATCAAGCCGATCAGATTGCCGATACCGTAATAGCGAATCCTAAGCGATACGGCTTCTGAGCCATTCCGAGTCCAGATGACGTTAAATCTCGATAGCACTCATCGGCCCCGGCGAGTGGCGTTCTAAGGTTCTGAGCGATATCGCTTTACAACAACTGGCTTTACTGGGCCGTAACTCCGCTTCAAGGAACTCCCGTGGTTTGATTGGGCTGCGGATAGTAAAACGAGTGGATTTCTTTCAGTTCACCGTCGCAGACATGCACGCGATCGAAGACCTGATCCACGCCAAAGATTGTCTCCATTTCAAAGACTGTTGCGACAAAATCTCCCTCGACAATATGCTGCTTAATCTGGACGCTTTTGACGGCTGGCAAAATACTTGACAAGAATCCGACCACAGCGTTCCGCCCGATGAGCTTTCCTACGCGTGGCCCCTCAAAGGTAATATTCGCGGCGAAGGGTATTTTGGATATATCCTTGCCCGCCAAACCTCTCAGATACGCCTCGACAACTGCGACCTTTTCCTCTCGTGACACGCTTTCCCCCAAGTTCGTTGAGATGCCAAAAGTGGCCCACCGATGCCAGCATTGGCTGCCGAAATTAGACCACAACTCACTGCTGGACCGAGAGCGACCAACCGCAGAAGAGGGTAGTCCGAAGTGAAAACGAAATCGTCGTCTACTCGGAAACTGCCGAGGTCGGCATCACGAATGTTTTAACATCTCTATTTAACTTGTAACCTAGAGGTTACAAGTGTAAACTAACTGTCCTCAACAGTTGGGGAATGCCCCGCGCATCTGCTTCGGTCACGATGTCAGCCATGAACACGAGTCGATCCACAAGCCGGGAGCTATCTTGGGCAAGAAGGGCGATGACTTCCGGAATGCGCTTCCGTGATGGAAGTCACATATTTTTATCGTGGATGTGGCATTATGAGCCCCATGCGGAATCTGGCCGACATACTCTGCCCTCGTTTGAAACTCGCCCTTCTTCTTTCCAATCTAGGATTGCTGGCCGCTTGTGGTGGCGGGGGAAACAATACGAGTTCCCCACCCGTCCCGACGCTGCAGTCGATCACCGTATCCTCAGGACAGGCGACGGTAGCCGCAGGGCTGACTGAGCAGTTCAGCGCGAAGGGGAACTACTCCGATGCTACGTCGACGCCGCTCAGCAACGCGACGTGGTCCACCTCCGACTCGACGTTGGCTACCGTAGATTCTCAGGGCTTAGTGACCGCTCACAAGCCCGGGCCCGTTACGATTACGGCCGCCGTCGGCACGATCGCGAATACCGCGCCGCTAACCGTCGGCCCACCTATTCCTGAGTCGCTTGCCGTCGTTCCCGCGAGTTCCTCTGTGATAATCGGAGGAAACTCGCCCACGAAACTCTTAGCGATGCTCGCCTATTCCGACGGCTCCTCACAGGACGTTTCCGCGACAGCGACGTGGAGCGTCGTGAATCCCTTCACTGCGAGCGTCGATAGCTCTGGCAACGTGACGCCCTTGCGTAATGGATATACGACAGTTCAGTGCACGAGCGGAACCCTCTCATCAAGCGCCGTATTCGTAGTGACTGCTGAACCGCGATATCTGTATTTCATGAGCGACGCAGGACGCGTTGCATCCAAAGCGGTTATCAATTCCGGTTCCGGGCAACTCAGGATGACTGGCTACACTCAAACGGACGCGAACGCATACGCCGCCTTTCATTGTCCCACGACCGATCGAGCAGGAAAGTTTCTGTATGTGGGGTCCTCCGTTGACGTTGGCTCGCTCTCTGGAGAGATTCAGATTTACAGCATCGATGCCGTCGCGGGACACCTGACGGCATTGACGGGCAGTCCCTTTGCTCAGGCCACACCCGTCGGCTGTCTTGATTTTGAGCCAACTGGAAGATATGCCTATGCCGCTGACGCGGTCGACAGTTCTACCCAGCTTCTGACCTTCTCCGCAGACTCTACAACAGGTGCACTTACACTGCTGAACTCGATGGGGCTACCCGGAGTTCCATCGCGCGTGGCCATCGATCCACTAGGCCAATATCTCTATCTCGTGATGTTTGCCGATAATTACCAAAGCGCTTCGGCTTTGGGATACAGCATTGACGCGTCCAGCGGCGCATTGACGCCAATTCCTGGCACTCCGTTCGCTCTCACCGAATACGCGGGTACCTTCTCTTTCCACCCAAGCGGGAATTATGTTTATCAAGCCAACACAAACGGCTCATCGATCGACTCCTACTCAATCGATCGCTCGACTGGAAAGCTGACGTCGGCCGGCACGATTGCGACCTGCATCAATCCCACCACGGTCCGTTTCAGTTCTGACGCGACGATCGCCTACACCGGCTGTTCCATGGATGTGGCGCATGACCCGAACAGCGCATCGGTCGACAGTTTCACAATCGGTACGAATGGAGCACTAACTCACCTTAACAGCACTCCGGCAACGGGCTGGCCTTTCGACTTGAGCGTGGATCCTTCCAGTCAGTTCATTTATTCGGTCAGCGTATATCCCTATATCGACTCGTTTCAGATTCAGTCCGACGGAAGTGCGAAGTTCATTCGCCGCTTCGGTACGCCCACAAACACGGGGATGTCCTTAGTCGTGTTCGGTGGGGCGGCAGCCGTCAAATACAGTCCCCAAACCGCGTATATCACATCTACCGGCAACAACACTTTCACAACTTATGCGACGAACACGGATGGAACCCTGACATTGTTGCAGAGTGCACCAAGCACGAACGCCTACTTTTCGCTAAGTCTCTGGCCGTGGGGAACTGACATCGCCATGTCGTCGACGATTGCGAGCCCTAACGCGTTATCTTTTCCTCTTGCGGTCAATGGCCTTCCGGGTTCAGCAACTTCCTTTGGAAACGCCGTCTCGGCCGGCGGTGTCGCAATCGATCCCTCCGGCCAATTCGCATTTGAAACCGACTCCAACCAGGGCCTCATCTATACGTATGGAGGAGGTGACCCATGGTCGTTGATCACCTATTTTACGACTCCACCAACCACCACTTTCGCAGCAGGCGCCGGCGCTGGCCCGATAGCGATTGATCCGTCCGGGTTGCTGGTTTACGTCGCGAATCAGATCGACAACACCATTTCGGCCTACCAGTATTGGGGAACCTCCGCTCAGCTGTTTGAATCGAAAGGGCAGTATGTTCTGCCGTACACCGACGGCTCACCATTTGCTGTGGGTGCAAGTCCGTTGGCGTTGGCAATCGACCCCAATGAAGAATTTCTGTACGTGCTAGCCGCAGACCACACGCTCCGCGTTTTTTCGATCGATTATCGAAGCGGTGGCCACCTCACAGCGGTCGCGAGCGCTCCACTTGCGGCGCAGCCTTCCGGTCTTGCAGTCGAGCCCAACGGTCAATTCGTCTACACGACCGACAGCACCGGCGTAAGCGCTTTTTCCGTCGATCCATCCACTGGATCCCTGTCTCCAGTGGCGTTAAGCCCAGCCATCACGTTGGCGAACATTACTGGCGTCTATGTCGAACCGGCAGGCCAGTATGTATATGTCACAACCGGTTCCCCGACTGTCGCCGGAGCCGTGTATGGATTCTCGATCGGCTCGAACGGTAATCTCACAGCCGTGTCGGCGCAACCACTCGCCACTCCGAAACTTCCTTCGTCCATGGCGTTCAAAGACGACATTCAGTAGTAGAGAAGATTTTCGATAATGATGGAGGCCAGTTTATCCGGCCAGGTTTTACGCGAGAATTGCGCTGCGAGAAGTAGACAGTAGCGACCCGTGTTTGTTTCGGCATTAAGGTGGCTGGACCAAACACAGACAACAATAAGATCAATGACATATGGGCTTTGGGCTGCGCTGAAAACGATTGAGAATCTTCCGTCCTAACCCCTAGACGATAGCGCCATCTTGTTGCATGAGGCCAAGCCGGTGTGGAACGCCAGCGTGACAGGACCGCGCAGACCCCGTGCCGTCGTTGCAGAACGAGATTCTACGCCGGCAGAAGCCTGCCGTGGGAAGGAGCGCGCTTAAAAACTTGAGTTTACTGTTTCGGAGCCGAGCAAGGAAAATGAGTTCTCAGGGCTGACAGAACGATGATATCGGCACTTCGATTCAAAAGACTGGGATTTACATCCATCCAGTCGATAGTGGCTCTCACAATGTCTTCGTTTTTTGCATCGGGAGGTACGCAGACGGAACTGATCGAGGCGTCTGCGACTCCGGATATGTATCCGGAGCAGACTCCTGAACCGGTCAAGTCTTCTTTTCCGCAGGTGGCGTGGTGTTCACAGTTCCTGAAATGCTCGCAATTCGACGACAAATCACTTCCATTCATTCGAACGCTACGCTGATCTTGCGCCAAGCTCGCAATCAGAACAAAAATGACTACCGTCGCTACTCCCCAGTTCCTCATACTTACTGCACCGCCCCTGGGCCTCGTCTTGGTGAAATCTCCGTACCGAAGTAGCGTAAAACGCAACGAGTTAGAAATCGATTTCAATCTGTCGCGAGGCGTAACGAAGGTAACGCCTACTTGTCGAGATGAAAGCGGGAGAGAAGGAATATCTGCTCAGTAAGTTTGATCGGCATGAATTGCGAGGAACGGCTGCAGGGGGACCGGTCCGCGCAACCACGTGCGTTTGAGACGGGAAAATTTCCCGAATGGGGCCGGCGTTCCCCCTAACCTCAATCGGGGAATTGTTGAACGCGCTTACTGGTCTGTGAATTTCATCCTAACGGGCTGTTGAAGAGATCGCAGGTTTCCAGGACGTACATTTGCGAAAACCGAACAAGAGGGTGCAACCTCCTCTAGTTGGTGAGCCCACATCCTGGTCTAGGAAGTCGACCTTCGAGTTGAAGTTTTCTGCAAGCCATGCAAATATCATCTGCGCCCCCGGTCTCGCCCTCATTGGATTGAACCGACATGGAAAACCTTTTGACCAAAACTCAAAAGCTTATTGCTCTCGTGTTGGGGGTTTTGCTGATCGTCGTTGTAGCTCTGGCCACCGTAGATCTAGGTTTCCTTATTGCACAAGACATCTGGAAGCCTCCGAGGTTTCTCATCCCGGTACAAGGTCTCCTAGAGATCTTCTCGTTTTTCTTGGTAATCCTGATCGGCGTCGAGTTACTGGAGACCCTGAAGGCATATGTCAAGAAGGATGTCATTCATGTTCGGCTAGTCCTCGAAGTGGCCCTGATTGCGATGGCGAGAAAAGTCATCATCCTAGAGCCCAACAGCGTTACTGCCCCGACGCTGTTTGGCATGGCGGCTCTCATTTCGGCGCTTGGCGTAGCCTTCTACTTTGAGAGAAAAGCGCATAAGGAACAACTCGACCCGTAGTTGCCGTGACACTGCGCCTTGAAAGGCGCTGGACTCCAGCGGACGCAACTCCCCCCGGGAACCATTGAAGCGCAACCGGGAAAGTCAGGGCAGCTTAACTGGTCCGTTTCCGTACAAGTTGCTTT
>DATNKA010000708.1:0-13982 GCA_035603655.1 Candidatus Acidiferrales bacterium
GGGGACTTTACGCCCGTGCTCGCGAAGCACTCGAAGTCATTCCTGCTTATTGACTGCATCTCGGTGGGAGTTGATCGAAATGCAACGCAACTTCGAGCCGATGCGAAAGCAGGTCGAGGCGTGGCAACGGAGCGCGCTAACGGATGTCACAGCGAAGGTGGTCATCTACGAAGCATTGGTCGCGGGCAGACGCGAAGCTCAACGAGATATTTTGCCAACCAATTCGTTCAGACTTTGGAGAAATTTACCGAAAGGAAGTTTACGACTCGCCGTAGTATGCGGGCGCCCTTCAAAGCCCAATTTTATGAGCTACAGCTCTGACAAGGCCAGGTCTATGCTTGCTCAGCGTGTGATTAGCTTTCGCCGCGTACATTTCTCGGTCGGCTTCGTCAAGCAATTGGTCTAGGGTCATGTCATCGGACCATTCCGAAATACCGATACTCAAGTTCAGCTCGAACTTCTCAAGCGTTGCGGCGCGGTTCCAATCAAGGAGGTAGGCTCTAAT
This sequence comes from Candidatus Acidiferrales bacterium, assembly GCA_035603655.1. Classification (GTDB taxonomy): domain Bacteria; phylum Acidobacteriota; class Terriglobia; order Terriglobales; family Acidobacteriaceae; genus Sulfotelmatobacter. The sequence goes on from DATNKA010000708.1 coordinate 506, forward strand.
TCTTTCTATAACTTTGGCAGCCCCTGTGCGCGAGGTGTCTGCCAAAATGATCAGGAACTCGTCTCCCCCGTATCGAAACACTGCGTCCGAGCCGCGAACTGAACTCTTTAGCAAAGCTGCCGTATCTGCTAGCACCACGTCGCCAGTCAGGTGGCCAAATCGGGTGTTTACATCCTTGAACCGGTCGACGTCGATCAATAAGAGCGAAAGTGAGCTCTTCAAACGTCTGGCGTGGCTGATGAATCTACCCGCAATATCCTCCAACGAATGACGGTTATAGACCTCAGTCAAAGGGTCGGTAAAGGACTGTTGCCGCACCAGCTCCTGCTGGATCGTGCTGGAGATGAGATCCTCGCGTAGTCGACGAATTTCAAGTCGCTTCGAGACGAGATAGGTGTTGAGCAGCGCCAAGAGCGTAATGAGGCCCACAGCCAAAGGCCTAGATACGGTGAACTCGAGGTGTACGTTATCGTGCTTCAAGAAAGCTGCCGGGAATAGGATTGCCAGGAATCCCGTCGCAACCAGCACGCCAGTAAAAGACACAATTACCCAAAGCTCCCAATCGCGCCTCTCGAGGTGGGAGAGTTGCTGACCGACGCGGGCCAAAACGCTTTCAGTTTGCTTGTGCATTTTTGTCTATAGGCAACCAAGTGTAACGCGGTTAGGTAAGACCTCTCGCGGTACGAAGGTAATGCGGTGGATTTCTTGTAATCCACGTGGCCGGCTCAGCCCAGCAAATCGCTAAAGATTCTGACAGCGAGTTCTGAGCCGGCCGTGGCCTACTTGTCTCACCCGGGCCTCGGGTAGCAAGAGGAGAAAGATATGGCTGAGAAGACTTGCGCGGCTTGTGACTGCAAGCTGGAGGGAGATCCCATCAGGGTGACGACCGGAGGCAGGACGGTTGAGGTGTGCTGCGACGATTGCGCGCAAAAGTTGAAGGAAGGCGATGCTTCCGCCAGAACGCGGAGATGTTGAGCTTTGGAACAACCTCAGGTCGTCGTCATGATTCGTGAGTGTCAGAGGGTTACACACGACTATGTGCTATCGATCGTTGTGGTCACGGTGATGTTGCTTGGAATCTGTGGGGCGCAGCAGACAAGGGCCCAGACGGAGACGTGGATGGTTCGACACAGCGTAGATACCCCCTCCGGGCGAATCAGCTATCTGGAGCAGGGCAAGGGACCGGTCGCGTTGTTCGTGCACGGCGTTTTGTTGAACGGATATCTGTGGCGGCACCAACTTGCGGATTTGTCCGATATCCGACGGTGCATTGCTGTGGACCTTCTGGCGCACGGCGACACAGAAATCGCTCCCAACCGGGACGTTTCGGTGACCGCCAACGCGAAGATGCTCAAGCAATTCCTCGATGCTCTGAAGATCGGTCAAGTTGATCTCGTCGGCAATGACAGCGGTGCAGGCATCGCGCAGATTTTTGCGGTCTTGTATCCGGAGCGGATTCGCAGTCTCACGCTGACCGACGGCGACACGCACGATAACTGGCCACCCGAGGCTTTCAAGCCGTTTCTGGCGATGGCAGCCTCGGGAGGATTGCCGGGAACATTGAACGCGATGATCGCAGACAAAAATGTCTATCGCTCGCCGCAAGCTCTCGGGCCAGCGTACGAACATCCGGAACTCGTCAGTAACGACACCATCGAACAGTATCTCTGTCCATTCCTGAGGAGCGAGCAGCGAACACGGGACTTTCAGCGTTTCTTGGCCGCCTTCGACAACGAGCACACGCTTGCCATCGAAGACCGGCTGAAGACGATGCAGGTGCCGACGCTGATTGTGTGGGGAACCGACGATGTTTATTTCGATGTGAAGTGGGGTCGGTGGCTGTCTGAAACCATCCCGGGTACGCGCAAATATGTCGAGCTTAAAGGCGCCAGAATCTTTTTCCCCGAAGAACGCTGGCAGGAGTTCGATAAAGAACTGCGCCTGTTTTGGGAATCGATCGATCGCGACGCAAACGCGAAATTGACCACCGTACCGGCGTTCGCTGCGCTTGTTGGGCAATGGAATGAGATTGGTCGAAAACTGATGGCGATTGCCGAAGACCTGCCCGAGAAGCAATACGAGTACAAGCCGAATCCGCAATCTCGCTCGTTTGTTCAGCAGCTGCTTCACGCCGCCGGATCGATGTATTACTTCACTGACGTAGCTCAGGGAAAACCAGCACGATATGGCGACGACCCGCCAGCTAGCGAATGGGTCACAAAGCATGATGTCGTGGAATTTGTCAGCCGCTCCGTGAAAGAAGGTGCCGACGTGCTGGCGGCGAAGGGAGACTCTGGCTTGAACGACGCGGTGAACGATGGGTCACCCCACCTCGTTCGCTTGGTTGATCTCGCCTATCGCGTGATCGAGCATTCGGGCGAACACTACGGCCAACTGGTGGCCTATTACCGGATCAACGCTATGGTTCCTCCCGAATCGCGGGAGAAATAACTACCTCAACCTTTGGATCTTCGAGACAGACTGGCAACCGAGGGTAAAAACTCATGAATCGCCGAGAGTTCGTTCGCTTGACTGCGGGTGCAATCACGTGGTCGGCCTTGGGCGTGCGCGATCCCGAGTGCTTCGCCTCTGGAGCTACGTCCGCGAAAGGTCTGCACGAAATGTCCGTCGCGGAATTTCATTCGGCACAGAAGTTTACGGCCACCGCCCAGGGCCGCATTGCATATATCGACAAAGGAAACGGACCGGCCGCACTATTCCTGCACGGTTTTCCCTTGAATAGCTTTCAGTGGCGGGGCGTAATTCCTGAACTTTCAAGAATAAGACGTTGCATCGCTCCCGACTTCTTGGCTCTTGGTTATACGGACGTCGCCGACAAACAAAGCGTGGCGCCGCAGGCTCAATTGAGCACGCTGGTGCAGCTCTTAGAGAATCTGTCAATCTCCACAGCGGATATTGTTGCAAACGATAGTGGCGGCGCAATCGCGCAACTCCTGGCGGCTAGGTATCCGGGCCGTATTCGTTCGTTGCTTCTCACCAACTGTGACACGGAACCGGACAGTCCGCCATCGGCAGTCGTGCCGGTCATCGAATTAGCGCGTACCGGTAAGTTCGCCGACGAGTGGCTGGTTCCTTGGCTCGCGGACAAGGTGCTGGCACGTTCAAGAAAGGGTCTCGGCGGTCAATGTTATGCGAACCCGGCCCATCCAACGGACCAAGCCATCGAGACATACCTGGGACCCCTCGTGAGTTCGCCCCGGCGGAAGGCGCTTACAAATGCGTATGCCGTCGCCCTTGCTCCGAATTCTCTGGCGGGTATCGAGCCCGCACTGAAACGATGCCAAATCCCGACGCGGATCGTTTGGGGTATGGCTGACATGACCTTCTCGCAATCAAGCCCTGATTATCTGAATCGCACCTTCTCCAGCTCCCGAGGCGTGCTGCGCTTGGAGGGAGCGAAGCTTTTCTTCCCAGAAGAGATGCCGGAAGTAATTGTGGAAGAAGCTACGCGGCTATGGGGCGTCTGAGGGTCTCTTTCGGTTTCTTTCCAGCGGGACTCTGCGGGGAGGGATGCAAGGAAAGGACAGCATCATGAATAGATTTCAACGGCGACGGACGATCTCGTGGCTCAGTGTGCTCTTTGTGGCCGGCACCCTGGTCATTTCAGAGTTCCACACGGTATTAGCCTCAGACCACTTGGATACCCCCACGGTAATCGCAGATCCTGCCGCCGACATTGGCGACATCTTTGCATGGACCTCGTCTGACGGGAAGCGCCTCAATCTGGTGATGGACATCGTTGCCCATCAGTTCTCCGATCGCCTGCAATATGTGTTGCACGTGGATAGCGGCAAGAGCTTCGGCAAGACGACGGCAACGACATTGATTGTGTGCCGTTTCGACGTAGCGGGCGTCGCCGAGTGCTGGGTCGGCGACGTGGATTACGTTCACGGCGATGCTAGCAACATCTCTGGCATCGAAGGGAAAAACCGGCGGTTTCGACTGTTCGCCGGCCTGCGCGACGATCCGTTTTTCAACAATGTCAAGGGTGCCAGAGCCATGTATGGAGTGGCAGGTTCTGCCCTCAAGCAGGGAACGCCCGTGGACAGCGCCGGCTGCCCACAGTTCGATGAAGCGACATCCCGCTCGATTCTTGATACTTGGCGACACACCGATGGCGGGCCGGCAGCAAACTTTCTTGCAGGCTGGCAATCGTCTTCACTTGTGATCTCGGTTGGTCTTGATGTGGTGACGCGCGGCGGCGATCTCCTTGCAGTATGGGGCGCAGTTCACAAAGTCCCGCGCGCGGCACCATCCCCTGTAAAAAGCACGGCCGACAAAACGCCACCGATTCCTAGACTGGGGGAGCAGATTGAGCGCACTGCGCGGCCGTTAATCAAGAACGCCCTCGTAGGCGGGCCACTCGCACCTGACAACGAAAGCGACCAGCGGAAGGAGGCGTACAACCGAGTGGCGCGGAATGGTTGGGCGAAATTCTCGTCCGACATTCAGAAGACTCTTGGATTGTACGACGGATTTGATGGCAAGTGCGGCAATCAATGGCTCGCTGACACCAAAGGAGAATCGTCTCATCGTTATGAACGTCTCGCCAAGATGCTTGCTGATGATCGTATTTGGGTGAACAGCAAATCGGCAGTTTGTACCCAGTCCCTTGCGGTCGAGTTCACATACTTTCAGACACCCGGCGCAATAAGCAGCGACTGTGGCGGTAGAACCCCAAACTACGACGCCAGCAATATGTTCCGGTCATTGTTAGTAAATGGCACGACGAGAGGCGCCGACGATGGTCTCAATCACGATGACAAAGTGCATTCAACCACGGACTTTCCGTTCCTGGCGGAACCATGAAAATGCCCCCACTCTTGAAAGCATTCCTCGCAGTTGCGCTCGCATCGACGACCTGCAGCGCTAAGAATGGCTCAAACGTCGTCGGTTCCACCATCAACACAACAAATAGTGCGATTGCAATCGCGAACCTCGATCAACAGATTCGCCAGGCAGGTAATGAAGCCGGCGTCGAGGAATTGTTGCTCGTCCGGTCGCGGTTTTTAGCTGACTACGAAGCCTTGGATCGGGCGAGCGCACTTGGTGAGCGACGACACGCGACAGGTCGGGAGCTCTTGTTACGTGCCCGAACTCGTTCGGCAGTGCACCGATTCGCGGATGCTCTTGCCGACGTTGAGGCAGCAGAGCGCACTCGAGCAAAACCGAACGAGATTGCTGCGCTACGCGCAGCTATCCTCGTGGCGATTGGACGTGCAACGGAAGTGATTCCACAGCTCGAGACGAACCTGCTCCGTCACCCAGGGTTCGCCTCGCGTAGTGCGCTGGCGGTGGCGTACGCGGCGGTCGGTCGCATTGATGATGCAGATGAGTTATATGCGGAAGCTCTCTCAAGTCTCGACACAACGCTTCCCTTCCCGTATGCGTCGATATACTTCGCGCGAGCTTTGATGTGGTCTGAGCAGGGGCGCGATCAAGCCCGCGCCGAGCTACTATACGCGCAAGCACTCAAGTACGTGCCAGAGTTTGTTACGGCGAACATTCATCTGGCGGAGATCGAGGCGCTGCGCGGCGACAGCGAATCGGCGATCGAACTTCTTGAGAACGTTGTCCAATCGAGTAATGAGCCGGAGGCACAAGCGCTGCTGGGAGTTTTGCATTTGAGGACCGGGGATTCACAGCGTGGTAGCCGCGAGATCGCAGAAGCCCGGACAAGCTATGAGTTGCTGTTGAGTCGTGATCCCCTGGCGTTCGCAGACCACGGCGCGGAGTTTTATCTCGGAGCGGGCGCAGAGCCGGAGCGCGCCTGGGTCCTTGCGCAGCAGAATCTTGCCAATCGTCAGACGCCGCGGGCAGCAGCCCTGGCTATCAAGGCCGCGGAGGCGAGTGGTCACTATTCCGACGCATGCGCTCTGCTGCGAAAATATCCGGATTCTGTAAAGTCCGTTCAGCTGCAAATCTGGAGTCCAGATCCAAAAATCGGTCCATCAGTCCGGCGATCAGGAGGGGAAGGTGCCTTTGATCCACGTCACACTAATTGAGAATGTGTTCTCGCGAACACAAAAGCAGGAAATGATTCAGAAATTGACAGATGCGATGGTCTTGATTGAAGGAGAAAAACTGCGTTCCTTGACATGGGTGGTGATCGAAGAGGTTAAGGACGGCAACTTGGGTATTGGCGGGACGCCGCTATCGAGCGGAGACGCTCGTGAGCTATCAGGCGGGAAGAGGCTACGCACGTAAAGGCAACGAACGGGTGTGAATCGAAGGAAGCTCATGACAGCTTGCAAGGATTCTACGCAAAGTGGTTGGCGTAAGAATTCCTTCCTGTGCCAGCGTGAATATCACGTACCGCTTTGGCAGGAGTCCTGTTTGATGGGCGGGGCTCCGTTTTTCTCCAATCACGTAGGGAGGTATTGGCAAGTCGGCTTTGGAAAATTTTACATGCAACGCAACCAAACACCTTGCCCGCACCGTGCATGACCTGTAGTTCGAGCCGAAGTACGACCAGTTCCGACCGCGGACGATCTGGAGTCTGTTGAATGCTTTCACGTCAGCCTTCAAGGAACTCGACCCGATTCCGCAATTCGGGGTGACGGCGAAGCTGGGAGAGTTCCTCGAGGCTCGGTTCTCGCTGGCGTTTTAAGATAGGGCGCTGCCCGAAAGAACCGAGTAACTGAGCGTTGCACAGAAGCTTGCCTTTATCGCCTATCGTCGGTTCGCAATGACCTGCACATTGCAGAATTCTTTGAGCCCATCTTCGCCGAATTCAATGCCAATCCCTGAATTCTTATGACCGCTGAATGGAACGTTGGGATGGACATTGAGGTGTTGATTGATCCAAACTGTTCCGGCATCAAGCCGACGTGCAACGGCGTCCAGTAACTCAGGATCTGTACCCCATACCGAGGCCCCCAGACCATATGGGGTCCCGTTGGCTAGCCGGACGGCTTCGTCGAGATCACGGTACTTGATAACGGCCCGTAATGGTCCAAAGATTTCTCGGAGTACGTAAGCCGCTTCCGCAGGTGGATTGTCCAGGAGGGTAACAGGAAAAAACAAGCCAGCGCCTTTCGATGGAACTTCCCCTTGATAGAGGATCGGAGTCTTCGCCTCTTGAATCTCTTCCCATGTTGTTTGCATGCGAGCGAATTGGGGGCGGTTCTGTATAGGGCCCAGGGTGGTCTCGGAATCAAACCCATCGCCGAGTTTCTGATGTTGAGCACAGGATATGAGTGCTTCCGTAAGAGCTTGGTAGATGCTCTCGTGCACGAAAAGGCGTTTGAGGGTGACACACCCCTGGCCACTGAGTGCGAACATGCTTCGAAAAAGGTTCTCGACGATTGCCTGGGGATCGGCATCCGGAAGGACAATACCGGGATCGTTCCCACCGAGCTCAAGGGTCAGGTGTTTCAAGGTTGCAGCGGCGGATGCGAAGACCTTGCGTCCGCTTTCCGACGATCCTGTGAAGGAGACCTTTTGGAAGTCCGGGTGAGACGTCATCCAGGGGCCCAAGTCATCGCCTCCGCTGATCACATTCAAAACGCCGGGCGGAAGGATCTCACGAATGTAATCGGCAGCTCGAAGTACCGTAAGAGGGGTAAAAACCGCAGGCTTCAGGACAACGGTGTTGCCGGCCAGCAGAGCTGGCAGCACTTTTGTGAATGACAGCCAGAACGGAAGATTCCAAGGACTGATCGCGGCGACAACACCCAGTGGAACATAACGTTTCGTGATCTGTCCGACATCGGTTTCGTTCCACGTAGAATCTGGCAATTCCATCTGAAGTAACGTCGGGGCATAGCTCTCGAGAATCCATGTGATCTCGAATTCCGCCATGCGATAAGGCCGGCCGTTTTCCGCTGTTAGGATCGTGCAAAGCTCATCGGTATGAGCTTTGAGCTCTTCCATGGCACTTGCAAGAAGATCCCTTCGCTCGCTCCAGGTCCTGCTGCTCCAATCGGGAAACGCTGCCTTGGCTGCCTGGACGGCCTGGTCGAGGCCATCTTTCCGGGTATCGGTCACGCTTGCAAGTTCTTCCCCAGTCACAGGATCGGAGATCTTCATCAGCCTGGAAGAGTCGATTCTTTGGCCGTTCACTACATTCGGAAACCCCGCGGTCAGACGAGCCCTTTTTAGTGCTTGCTCGCGATTGGGATGAGGTATAGATGGAGGAGCAGTCCTTTCGCCAAGCCGTTTCGAATGGACTCGGTCCGAGATCTCGTGTTGTGGGTTAAAGCTACTTCCAGTTGACATTGTGTTCTTTCTCCTTTAACGAATCGGTTTTCTCGTTTGGTAATCGACCTTAGTCTTCAGTCTTCTTCCTAATTCATCGCGCAGGACGCAACACCGACGATGTCTCTCACCTGTGTTGGTTCCGCAAGGCTTCGGCGGCACGCTCGCCGATGATGATGCAGGGAGCCATGGTATTGCCGGTGGTCACGCGTGGCATGATCGAGCCGTCTGCAATGCGAAGGTTTTCGATCCCATAGACCTTAAGTTGACCGTCTACGACCGACATCTGATCGCACCCCATTTTCGCGGTACACGTCTGATGGTGGTAAGTGGAGGCCGAATCGCGAACGAAGTCTTCTAGCGCAGCTCCTTTCAAGTTGCCAGGCATGACTTCGCGTTTTGTGAAGGGTCGAAGCGCAACCGAATTGCCAATCTCGCGACAAAGTTCCACGCACGCTACTGCGGCCTTCAGGTCGTCCGGGTGGGCCAGCGTATTGGCCTCGATCTGTATAGGGTCGTCGGGGTTGGGTCCGGTCAAGCGAATCTGGCCTCGGCTTTTCGGGCGTACGACACCTCCATACAACGTCCAAGAAGCCGCGGGTGGATTGAATTTAGCGCCTGTCTCGGCGCTGCACAGCGGAACTTCCACCTGGCAGGTCTGCAAATCTGGAGTGTCAAGACCAGGATTGCTCTTCCAGAAGAACGTTGCCTCGCCTGCATTGTTGCGGGGAGCGAGGGGTTGTTGATACTCCCAGACACAGCCAATACCAAAATGATCCTGAAAGTTCTGCCCCACACCTGGAATATGCTGGACGACCGGTATGCCCAGGCGTCGTAGCTCAGCCTCATCGCCAATGCCAGAAAGCATCAGCACCTTTGGCGTGTGCATCGCGCCCAACGAAAGAACAACCTCGAGCCCAGCCGTAATCCGTTGGATTTTTCCGTCAAAAGCGATCTCCACACCGGTGGCTCGCTTTCCCTCTAAGGTAAGCTTGGTAACCAGTGCGTGCGGGAGCACAGTCAGATTGGGCCGGTCCATGTAAGGGAAGACATAAGTTCGAAAGACGGATAGGCGCTTTCCGTCGCGTGCGAGCACATCGATAATAGAGGCCCCGCCGCCGTCTTCCATCAGACGGCCATTGTTGCTATCGAAGGTCGGCATCCCGATGGAACGCGCTCCTTCCACCATGGCGGGAGCGATCGGATTCGGGTCAGCCGCGGACTGCACAAAAACCAAACCACCGGTTCCGCGGCGCGTGGGGTCTGGTGCGCCCTGCCAGTCTTCCATCCAGCGATAGATCCTCAGTACCGACTCATAGTTCCATGCTGTGTCGCCCGACTCGGATGCAAAGAAATCCCAATCGTTCTTGTGTCCGCGTGCCCAACCCAGCCCATTGATGCTCGATCCCCCGCCCAGCACCTTGCCCATACTTAGCGGCATGGAGCGTCCTTTGAGGTGTGGATTGGGTTGGCCGACAAACTTCCAATCGCGCTCGGTCCCTAGGTTTTCAACCCAGCGAGCCGCTTCTGTCACGCTTGGCACCTCGTCGCTGCCGCCTGCTTCGAGCAAGAGCACGCTGACCTCGGGATTTTCGGCCAGGCGGCGCGCAACCACTGATCCGGAGGAACCTGACCCACAGACGATGAAGTCATACTGCGACGTTAGACCGTCCCTGAGCTTCCGCTGGTTTCCACGAACCCGCTCCGCGAAATCTACAGGCGATTGTTTTCCATAATTCGAACTCATCTCATTACTCCTTTGTGATGTGAGGCATGCCATGGCTGTTCGCCTTGGTGATCTCCAAACTCAGTCAGTACACAGCATGCGGAATAAGGAGTTGTGAGAGAATGTGCTCCTCTGGTAGGAATCTTGCTCAATTCTTTCGATTCTTGATGCCAGAGACCGGAAGCCAACGGATCAGACCTTCATCTAGCGGTCTGCTATGGGGGAGACAACGACAAGAGCTCGGGCGACGCAGAGGTGCGGATGCAAGGAGCGATGAGCTATGAATGTCAGCTGAAGTAGTACGACTACGAATTTACGCGTTCCCGAGCGTACGGCATTTCGTGGTCCAGAAATTCCTGGCGATACTCTGTCGGGCTGACTCCACACACGTGACGGAAGACCTGCGCAAAATGCTGTTGGCTTTTGAAACCACAGGCTACGGCTACATCCATTACTCGCTCATCGGCGGAGCGCAACATCATCTTGGCACGATCTAGCCTCTGACGCAGGAGAAATTGATGGGGGGTCTCGCCAGTTGACTTGCGAAACATCCGCGAGAAATAAGCTGGGCTCAACTCGACCGCTTGCGCCATCTCGCAAAGCGTCAACTCGTCTTCGATCTTGGCATCTACGAACTCTTTGATCCTGCGCAAGCGAGCGGAACCTAGTCCGCCTCGGTAGGTCTGCACCGAACGGTGGCGCACGGCGTAACCCCTGACCAGTGCCACGGCAAGCGCCTGCTCGACGGAATCCAGAAATAGGCGCCCACTCGGAAACCCCGCAACTCTCTCCGCATTCACGGCTGCGGCCAGCGCGCCGACTCGTGCGTCAACCAGTTTTGACACTCTGCGCAATTCCACGTCGCCCCTTGTTCCATCACAGGCTGCCGCTAGCGTGGTGTCCGAGATGTCAACGGACAAATACAAATAGTGAAAGTCATCCGTTCGAAGCCATGTCTCGGCATGACGGGGGACCAGACACATTTCGCCCGCGCCAAAAGTAAATCTCATCATCTCAGAACGGCGCGAACCCACTTCAATGGAACCAGTCCGCAACGCTATCATGAGAGCCGGCTGATGTTGCACCGACACGGCCGGCTCTGCGCCAGAGTCAAGTACGTTGACTTCAACCCTCATCTCTACGTCACTCCTCGCTTCGTTTGATGCTTGTCTCTAAACTCGGGGCGCATCCGCAGTCCGGCCGACTCGAACCTGGAAATTGTTCATGCAGGGGCAAAGCGCCTAAACGAGTACCGCTCCGCCATCTAACACCACGGTCTGCCCGTGCCGTATCCCTCCTGCATGAGGAAAAGACAGGCGCGCGCAATCTCGCATGCCATGCCGACGCGGCCCCCGAGCAGACTCTTGCCAACGCTTTCATACCAGGTGCTCCCTAAGGGTCTGCACTCATGCTTTGCCAGAGATTCGTTCGAACGACGCCAGGACATACCGCGTTGACGCGGATGGGCGCTAACTCGACCGCCAAGGCACGCGCCAGGGCTTCGATAGTTCCGCAGACGCGTGCGGCTACTGTCCATCCCTTGTGCGGGCGCCGGCCCGCGACTCCGGTTGTGAGCACGATCGAGCCGTCCTTGCGGATATGCGGGCTTGCGTGCTTGACCGCAGCCAGGGCAGCTCAATAGCGCAACTCAAATGCATGCCGGGCTTTGGTAAGGTCTGTCGCTACAAGCTCACTCAATTGCAGCCTGTCGCCGGCAGCGAAGACCAGGTGAAATGACCAATCTTCTGAACGAAATTTTGAATATTGCGGTCATTCGAGAGATCGAGAGTGCCTTCCTCCTTTCCGTCGAGCGTTGCGACCGCTTGCTTAACCTGTTGTGCGTCACTCGACGCGATGATTGCTCGTGCGCCTCGTGCCACAACCTGTTGCCGCCACATCTATCCGATGCCGGACGACCCGCCGAGCACGATAATTCCCTCTCGGAAAGCTCTCCGTGATTCTCAGTTTGTTGCTTTTGTGTCGCCGCGTTCGCCTTTTCTGTGGCCCGCAACCCTTGGCCACACCCCAATAGATGGCTTTCACTCTGCATAGGGCTCATGCATAATAGTCATGGCCGCCATGCGTCCGGCGAAACGGTGACAACAGGCATCGACCCACAAACCGGCGCATCCCTCGCCACAAATCTGGCTCGGAGGTTCAGCAAATAACTTCCGGCACGTGAATCTCGCGATCAACAGTGGCTAGGCGGCGGAGTCGTGATAGTTCGACGCCCCTTTCGCCGGAGTTGAACTTGGACGCAGTAGATCACCGAGACCCATGCTGCGAAGAAGTTCCGCCCGGACTCGGTCGGCGACGCCGTTGACCACCTCTGCTCCCCCAATTTGCCGGATCGACGTGGACGCGGAAGGGACGCTTTCCAAAAGGCATGTCCACGACCTTTACGATCGCATTCGCCGCTTCAGCAACGTCTGCGTCGGGAACCGCTGTGCGTGCGAACCCCTGCATAATTTCCTCGCCGAGCTTAGCAGTCGGGCCGGATGAATATTCGTTGAGGCGACTGGCGTCGCTGGGCTTCCCAGCGTTCGCGAAGTGATTGGTGCCAGACGTGAATGCTCCGGGCACGACCGCATAACTCACTGCCATAGCGTCCATGCCAGCTTTTGCCGTAAGGTACGGCGCGAGGTAGGGAGGTGTGCCACTCCGTGTGCTGCTACTCCCGACCCAGATGACCGTCGGATGGCGATTTGACGCTGCCGACGGGGGCTCGCCCCCCAAGACCAGAGAGGGTCAACTCTAAGATGCTGGGCGCAATTGTCCCTTGAGGCTCGCTCTTCGTATCTGGTCCAGTTCGTGGTACAACACCGTGATTTTCTGGGAACGCTTGCGATAGTCAAGCAGGTCCGAAGTAGTCAGACACGACGGTTGTCGCAGGATCTCGATTTGCAGATCAACCAAGTGGTGAACTTCGCGTTTGATGGCGAGCGCTGGGTCAGTCATCATAGGGTTCCGCCGCGGGAATTGTAGCTCATACCTCGCAGCCTGCCCAGAGCGCAGATATCACAGGACCCGCGTGAGTAGTTTGCCACACCTCAATGGCGCCAGTGGCTATGGCTTCTTCTCCTCCCGGGCTCTCCAACGCGGGTCGTATCGTTCGAACGCGAGCACCTGGTCGAGCGGAATGCGGCGTTCCCATCCGGCGCGTTCAAGATCCGGCTCTGCGGCGAAGTGGTCCACGTACCCCAGACAGAGGTATGCTACTGGTACTATGCTTTCGGGGATGTGCAGCACCTCATGAAGCGCTTTCTGGTCGAGAATGCTCACCCAGCCGACACCGATACCTTCTGCCCGAGCCGCAAGCCACAGATTTTGCACGGCGCAGACCACAGAATACAGAGCAGTTTCCGGCATGGAGAGGCGACCGAGTCGATGCCCCCGTTCGCCCTCCGGGTTGCACACGATGCAGAGGTTCTGAGGCGCCTCCAGAATGCCTTCGAGCTTTAGACTGGCATATCTCTTCCTGCGATCTCCCTCGTAAATGTCGAGTGCCGCCTGATTGCATCGCAGAAAGAT
>DATNKA010000709.1:0-2983 GCA_035603655.1 Candidatus Acidiferrales bacterium
TGTGCCACTTTTGTGTAATCGTCGGTAAAGCCAATCGCCGCAAACGCGCACGTGGCGAAGACCGCAATCCACACGAACCGGTTGCTCAGGTCCGCCCACAGCAGCGTCGGCACTACAATCGCAATCGCAATCAGCAACCCGCCCATCGTCGGCGTTCCTGCCTTTTTCTGGTGCGCCTTCGGACCTTCTTCCCGTATGTATTGTCCAATCTGGAATTCACGCAGCCGGTTGATCACCAGCGGACCCACGATCAGCGCGGTAAACAGTGCGGTAAGACTAGCGAATGCGGTACGAAACGTGAGATAGCGGAAGATGCGGAACGGCGGAAAATAATGTTGCAGCTTCACGAACAACAGCCAGTAGAGCAATCAGCCTCCGTCCCGCAATAATCTCAATTCTTGCCGTCGCGCCGCGCCATCCAGGTCTCGAGTGCTCTTTCCAGCTTCACGCCTCGCGAAGCTTTCAACAAGATCACATCACCGTCCCGCGCCTCACGCGCCAGCCACTCACCCGCCTCTTCCGACGACGCCACAAACTCCGCCCGGGCTCCCGCCCGTTCCGCCGCACCGACCATTGCCTGTGCCAGTCCGCGCACTCCGATCAGGACATCGATTTTCTTCTCGGAGATATGGTCCCCTGCCCGCCGGTGCATCTCTTCCGCCGCCAGGCCCAGTTCCAGCATCTCCCCCGCGACCACGATGCGCCGCCTGGCGTTCATCGCCGCCAGCGCGTCCACCATCGCTTCCAGGGCCTTCGGATTCGAATTGTAGCAATCGTTGATCACCGTGATGTTACCCACTTGGAGAACCTGTCCGCGCTTGTCCGCCGGAGTCAGCGTGGCCAACGTCGCTACCGCCTCTGCAGGCTTCAGTCCACGCTCCACTCCCACGGCAACCGCCGCCAGCGCATTCAGGACGTTATGCTCGCCAACCAGCGGCAAAGTGGCAGGCTCGCGGGAGGTTCCCATCACTACGTCGAACTCCGTGCCCTCCGTACCCTTGGACCGAATATTCTCGGCATGCACGTCTGCTGTGGCGCGCAGACCGTACTGCACAACTTTCCCTTTGAAGCCCCGTCCAAACTGCGAGACATATTCATCGTCGGCATTCAACACGGCGGTTCCACTCCCCGGCAGCGACTCGATCAACTCATACTTTGCCCGAGCAATCCCCGCGAGCGAATCGAAAAATTCCAGATGCACCGGCGCGACATTTGTCACCACGCCAATCTCCGGCTGCGCAATTTTCGCCAGCGCCCGGATCTCGCCCGCATGCGACATCCCCATTTCAATGACCGCCACGTCATACTCCGGCTCCAACTTCAGGAGCATCAGCGGCAAACCAAAATGATTATTAAAGTTGCCTTCCGACTTCAGCACCCGAAATCGAGTACTCAACACGTGCGCAATCGCTTCCTTCGTCGTTGTCTTCCCGGCTGATCCTGTCACCGCGATCAGCGGCTTACCCCACAGCTTCCGCACTGCTGTAGCCAGGGTCTGGAGCGCGACCAGCGTGTCTTCGACCGCCAGTAGCCGGGTCTCACCCTGATAGCGCCCTGCCTGATCGCTTCGCACAACGGCGGCAGCCGCTCCTTTTTCCAGCGCCTGTTCGACGAAATCATGTCCATCCAACCGTTCCCCCCTCACCGCAAAGAAAAGCTGCCCCGGCCCTACGGTGCGCGAGTCGATGGAATATCCATTCACCACAGCTTCCGCGGCAAATCTCCCCGTCGCGGAAATGAACTCTGCAACCTTGGTGAGCGATAGTTTCATCTGGTCGCTCCCGCTCGGGTGGCACACTCGTATCCCGCCGCCTGCAGCGCGTCGCGGGCTACCTGCAAATCGTCAAATGGAGCCGCACCCTGCCGCGTAACCTGGATCTTCTCGTGTCCCTTCCCTGCCAGCAGCACAATGTCGCCTGGGCGAGCCTCGCCAATCGCGACCGCAATCGCCTTGCGACGGTCGACCTCCACGCTGTACTTCACACCAGTTTTCTGCAGTCCCACTACCGCATCATTGATAATCGCCAGCGGATCTTCGCTCCTCGGGTTATCCGATGTAAGCACCACGAAATCACTTCCCCGCCCCGCCGCCTCGCCCATCAATGGACGCTTCTTCCTGTCCCGGTCCCCGCCGCATCCAAACACCGTCAACACTCTTCCCTTCGCCGCAGAAACCAACTCCCGCGCCAGCGCCGTCAGATTTCGCAGCGCATCATCCGTATGCGCATAGTCCACCACCACGGTGAACGGCTGGCCGCAGTCCACTCGCTCAAACCTTCCGGGAACGCACGTCAGTTTGTCGATCCCCGCAGCAATGGCGTCCGTCTTAAATCCCCGCGCGAAGCACGCACCCGCCGCGGCCAGAATGTTGTACACATTCACGCGTCCAATCAATGCCGAGAATATTGCGACCTTCCCATCCGGCGTGACCAAATCAAACCGCGTGCCCCGCGTCGTAATCTCAACTTTCCCCGCGTGCAGGTCGCCGCGGTCCCATCCATACTTAAGCACCAGCGAACTGCGCTTTCGGCTGAAATCCGCCAGCTTTGCGCCGTATTCATCATCCACATTCGTTACCGCTGCTCGCGGCGCATCCGTTCCGCAACCCTCGAACAGTACCCGTTTGGCCGCGAAATATTCTTCCATCGTCTTGTGATAGTCGAGATGGTCGCGCGTCAGATTCGTAAACACGGCCACATCAAAGGGCACACCGTACACCCGCTCCTGCGCCAGCGCGTGAGAGGAGACTTCCATCACCGCATCCGTCGCTCCGTAGCCGAGAGCCTCACTCAAAATGCGATTTAGTTCGAGCGCCTCGGGCGTGGTGTGTGGCGCCGGTAGAACCTTTCCCGCAAGGTGATATTCGATCGTGCCGATCAGCGCGCTCTTGCGTCCCGCTGCAGTCAGAATCGACTCCACCAGAAATGCCGTAGTGCTCTTCCCATTCGTCCCCGTAATTCCGGTGACCGCAATTCGCTCCGCC
>DATNKA010000710.1:0-10916 GCA_035603655.1 Candidatus Acidiferrales bacterium
GGCGGATTCGAAACCGCGCTGGCGCCCATGGGCGAGGCTAAAAATCCTCGACGCGACGCTCCTTTTGCGCTCCTTACGGCCCTGCTGGTCTGCACCGCCATCTACGCGCTCATCCAGTGGGTAGTCATAGGAGTGCTGCCCGAGGCCGCGCTCAGCCAGCGTCCTCTGGCCGATGTGGCGCGGCTCGCAGTCGGCCACGCAGGAGCTGCGCTGGTTGCGATCGGCGCCCTGATCTCTTTCTACGGATACCTCAGCGCCAAGATTCTCGGTGTGCCTCGGGTCCCCTTCGCCCTCGCCGAACAAGGAGACTTACCCAAAGCCTTCGCCGCTGTCCATCGCCGCTTTCATACCCCCTACGTCTCGATTCTCGCGTTTGCGGTTCTGGTCTGGGGATTCGCCCTCATCGGCGAATTCAAATGGAATGTAACGCTTTCCGCGGTAGCCCGCCTTCTTTACCAAGGTGTCGGCTGCGCAGCCTTGCCGATCCTGCGCCGCAAGCGGCCCGAAGGGGCAATCGCAATGTTCCACCTGCCCGCGGGAGATTTCTTCGCTGTATTGGGCGTGGTTTTATGCCTGATCCTGGTAACGCGAGTGGACTTCGGCCAGTCGTTGATCCTGTTCGCTACGATCGCATTGGCGTTCATAAACTGGGCGATAGTGTCCCGCTGAAGCGCCGCTGCCAGTTGACGAGGAGACGTCACTTTATCGCGGCCCCCCCACCGACGGGACGAGCGGAACGCGGGAGCCGGTCTCAGGGAATGACGCTCCACTCATCGGCCTTCGACGCCGGACTTATCGCAGCTGCCGCTGCTCCATCTCCAGCAGCGTCTTTTTCCGCTCCACGCCCCAGCGATAGCCGCTGATGTTTCCATCTTCCCGGACGATGCGATGGCACGGAATCGCAACCGCGACGGGATTCGTGGCGCAGGCCCGCGCCACAGCCCGGCTGGCGCTGGGCTGGCCGATCGCCTTCGCCACCTCACCGTAGGAGCGCGTTGCGCCGAAGGGGATCGACTGCAGATAAGTCCATACCCGCCGCTGGAAAGCGGTGGCACGAATGTCCAAGGGCAGAGCGGCATTCAATTCCCCGCCAGTCATCTTGGTCAACAAGGCCTCGACCCACTCTTGTAATCCACCTTCGTCACGTTTGCGCACCGCAAATGGGAATTCGCGCTTCAGACCTTCGATCAACTCACCGTCAGAACGCGCGAACTGGATCGCGCAAATTCCGCGGTCAGTAGCCGCGATCAACATCCGCCCTAAGGGCGAATCGGTGCACGAGTAGCGAATGATGGCAGCGATTGCGCCGCGGCGATATTTGTCGGGAGTCATCCCCAGCTGCGCCGCGGTCTTCTCATAGAGGCGGCTGCTGGAACCATATCCAGCGTCATACATGGCGCGCGTTACGTTGTCGCCGGATTGCAGATTACGTTTGAGCTGACGCATTCGGCAGGAATCCACGTATTCCCGTGGCGTGATTCCAAGCGCTGCCTTGAACCGCCGCTGCAGATGAAAAGGGCTCTGTCGAAAAGCTTTGCCCAGCCGTTTAAGGGTGATCGGATCATCAAGGTGTTGCTCGATGTAGCGGCAGATCTCTTTGATCACATCGGATTGTGCATTCCCGCTCAGCAACCGCGGCCGGCAGCGCAGGCACGCTCGAAAGCCGGCTTGTTCAGCATTTTCTGGAAGCGCGAAAAACGTAACATTCTCGCGCCGCGGACGCCGCGCCGGGCAGGATGGCCGGCAATAAATGCCAGTGCTAGAAACTGCAAAAACGAACTTCCCATCGTGGCCCTGGTCGCGGCCGACGACAGCCTTCCAGGCCTGATCCTCACCTAACTTGGGGCTGATGAACCGGTTCGATTTGGCGCCTGCGGGAGCCATTGAGAAGTTTTCTTCCTGTCCGAGTATGGCATCGGCAGTCATGTCCTGGAAAGCATGGTTAGCGAGAGTCATAGTAGTGCCAGCGTATGGCGAAGGCAGCGTAGAGGACTATCCGAATCTTGCGGCCAAAATGAATTTGCTGAAACCAATTCTTGGTGCTCGTTCTCAGCAGGCAGCAGATTGCGCCGACCACTTGAAACGGTTAGAGTTCCGTGAGCTTTCTTAACTCACTTTTTGTCGAGGCCAAATTCATGAAGAATGTCCGGGTCGCAGCAGCTGGATCTCTGGTGATGCTACTTCTGAGCCTGGGAGTGACGCAAAATGCGGCGCAGCATCTGTTGAGCGCCGACGAACTGAAAAATGTCGTACCCGCCGAATTCTTCTTCCGCGGAAAGAAAGCGCCAACCCAACTGCGCAACGCGACTGGATTTCAAACCGCCGATGGCAAAATTACGTTCGCCGCGCTGGTCGATGCGTCCGGATACTCCACGGCGATTCAGCAAAAATATCAGGGCACGCTCATCACCGAATCCAAACTGAATATTGCAGGCACCGACCTTCTGCCGGGGGCTTATGGCTTTGGGTTCGCGGCGGATAAGTTCGTGGTCATGAATGTGGCCAGCGAAGATGCGCTCAGCGGCTCCTACCAGACGGACGCGTCGTTGAAACGAGCAGTGCCCCTGAAACTGGTGGAGGATGGATCGGGCTACAAGCTGTATGCCGGAAAGAAGTGGGTCTCGGTCAAGCCGGAATGAGCCGCAATCCTAGGTTAGGACCGGCCTGTGAGCAGGCTTGGATTCTTAATTACCCAGTGGCTGGAAGGGGCCGATCATGCTGGAGACTCCGGCGCGCTTGCGCAATTCGGTGAGCAGGGCACTGGCCGCATTCGTGTAGGTTTTGCTGGGATCGGAAGGATCGGCCCAGACGGCATCGTAGACCAGTTGTGCGGCATCTTTCACATCCATATGCAGCGCGGCCTCGCATATGTCCACGCGCTCCTGCAGTCGGTCGTAGCAGAGCTTGCAGATGCAAGCCGCCTCGGCACCTTGAACGTGATTTTCTTCTAAGGTGCAGATGATTGGGGAATTCGCTACTTCGGCATGGGCCGCGAACAATTGCGATTTGAACTCTTTCAGGAAAGCTTCTCTCTCCTGCTCAACCAACTCGCTATCGGGCACAATCTCGGCCGCGGCCTGCGATTTCGGCAGGGCCGGAACGAGGTTTGGAGAAACCCGCTCTCTGTGATTGCAGGTCGGACAGACGTCCAGGTTTGCCGAATAGTAGAGACGGCATTTGGAGCACGGCAGGCCGTAGCCTGAAGACCGGTGAACGGCTTCGCCAGGAGCGGCCGCCGCAATCCGATCCAGCACCGCGGAATTCAGCTGCCGCAAATCGTTTCGCATATCGTTTTCCTGCTGTGGAACGGACTGCGCCAGTTGCCCGGATCGCGTCAAATCCATGATGAGATTTTCCCCAAATCTAATCTAACCAGTTCTCCAAATCTCTTAAAATGCCGGGAGTCCACCGTCTGGCACTGTCCTTCTGGTCAGCGGGAGTTCGATTCTTTTATCAGCTTCAGCAGCTCTTCGCGGCGCGCGCGATAAAGCGTACGCTCGGGATCGAGCCGTGCGGCGGCATCCAGTTCAGACAAGGCTTCTTCATAGCGGTCCATCGTCATCAGACAGGCTGCCAGAGCGAAGTGGTTGTCGGGCGAAGCATTCAGCCGTAGCGCTTCGCGGAACTCGGTTTCCGCCGCCGCCAGTTTCTGCTGTCGAAACAACGCAGTACCTAAGCCTTGATGGGCTGTATCGGAATCGGGGTTGAGCGTTACCGCAAGACGCAACTCACGGACGCCAGCCTCCAACTGGTCGTCCAGCAGGAAGGCTTGCCCCAGCAAGCGATGTTCAGTGGAACTCGTGGGATTTTGGCGAACCGCCAACTGCAATTCCAGAATGGCGCTGCTGTAGTCTTTCTTCGACATGTAGGCCCGGGCCAGGCAGCCATGACCCTGTCCCCATTCTGGATGCTGGCGGTAGAGTTCGCGCATTTCTAGCAGCGCGGCTTCGAATTCGCCCTGGTCACAATAGGTGTTGCCCAGGTTGTTGCGCACGGAAGCTTCTTCCGGGGCAAGCCGCTTGGCTTCGCGGTACTCGGCGACAGCCTCGTCGAGTTTCTTTTGTTCGTGCAAGGTCAACGCCAGGTTGGAATGTGCCTCCCAGAAGGCAGGGTTTAAACGGATGGCCTGACGATAGGCTGCGATGGCGGCGACTTGATTTCCTGCGGCGTGCAGTGTGATGCCTAAGTCGTAGTAAGTATCAGGATTGCCGGCATCGCGGGCGAGGGACTCGTCGAAAGCGTGACCGGCGGCGGCATATTGTCCGTTAGAGTAAAGTGCAAGGCCCAGGAACTGGTATGCCTCGGCGTTCTGCGGATCCATGCTGAGCGCAGTGCGGGCTTCCGCGATAGCGTTTGGACCATCGTCCAGACGATAAAAGATGTAAGCCAGGCTGTTGTGATTCTCGGGGAAGTCGGGCATCAGCACAGCGGCCAGGCTGATCTCGTCGAAGGCGTCGTCCCAGCGTTCTTGTCGGATGAGTATTCCGCCGAGAGCGAAGTGCAGCGCCGAATTGCGAGGATCGGAGATCAGAGCCGGACGAAGGGCCAGTTCGGCCTCGTGAAAGTGCTGGGCTTTGGCCTCCGCCGCGGCCTTCAACAGTGGTGTGGGAATCTCTCCGGTTGCGGAACTAGGCGGCGACGGCTTCAAATCGGTCAGGGTGCGGATGAGGTTCGCGTCGCCGCCGACCGCTTCGAATTGATGAATCTGTTCCTGGCTGAGAACGTTCGCCATGCCACGCTCTTGAACGATCCGAACCAGGCGGCCGCTAGGTACCCCAGCGGTGAGCCATGCCATTAATTGAGCCGGGCTGACGCGCTGACTTTCGCTGGATTGGGCGGCAAGCGCCACCCCAAGAAGAAAGAAACAAACTGATAGGCCCCTGCGCTTCACTCGACTCTCCGGCGACGGTTTGCTTGCTGGGTAGCACTGCCCGCCCCGCTTATTGCAGTGGGCGACAGCGCCGATCTTGAACCGTTAAGTTCAGATTAGCCCGCGAGCCCAGGGAGGGGTAAGGTCACGGAAGTAATGGGTTTGGATGAACCGGACAAGGCGTTAACCAGGGCTGTGATTGCGATCGCAGGCCGCGCCGGCGGTGAAGTTTGACTTCCCTATGGCCGTCCGGTAGCGTATAAGCATCTACAAGTGTGGTTCTTGGAGGTTGCGATGTTTGAGGGTCTATTTCAGCCGACGCATCTGATCATCATTTTTGCGATTGCCCTGCTAGTTTTCGGCCCTAAGAAGTTGCCCGAACTTGGCAAAGGGCTGGGCGAGGGTATTCGTGCCTTGAAAGAAGGTATGAAGGACACTCCGGCGCAAGCCCCGACGGAGCAGAGCAAGGCCGCGGAAAACAAAGAAACCAAGGCTTGATCGGAAATTCCTTTCGCAGAGGCCACCATTTTTTATTCAACTGCCGCTTTGTGGCCGTTTCCTGTTCTGGTCCTACGGCCTCCGATAAAGCATCTGAGCTGTCAAACTCACTCTGAAAGTTGGAGGTCGGTTGTGTTGCGTAAGCTCGAACTCTTTGCCCTCCTTGCCTGCTTAGGACTAACGTCTGCAGTTTTCGCTGACCAGATCACCTTAAAAAATGGTGACCATCTGAGCGGTACCATTGTGAAGTCTGACGGCAAGACTCTCGTCTTACACACCGAGTTTGCGGGAGACGTTACGGTACAGTTCTCGGCCATCACTCAGATCTCCACCGAGAAAGAATTGCATGTCACTACATCGGACAAAAAGACTCTCGTCGGTCCGGTAACCACGAGCGACGGAAAGATAGAAGTCGCTACCAAGACCGGTGGCACAGTGGAAGTTCCACCTGGAAACGTTGTGCTGATCCGCAATGACGACGAGCAGGCCGCTTACGATAAGTTGCTGCATCCGGGATTGCTGCACGGCTGGAACGGCGGAGCGAATGTGGGTTTCTCGCTGGCCCGCGGCAACAGCGAGACCAGCAATCTGGCGTTGGCGATCAACGCTGTCCATTCCACGCTAAATGACAAGACCACTATCTATTTAAGTTCGATCGACACCGAGAATGAGCTAGCCACTCCGACCACTGTGGCTAATCTGGTCACGGCAGGAATCCGGTACGATCACAATGTCAACCCGCGGCTGTTCGGCTTTGTGGGTGCTGACTTCATGAGCAACGCGCTGCAGAATCTCGATCTGCGCGGCGTGTATGGCGCCGGACTGGGCTTCCACGCGATCAAGTCGGACAACACCGTATTAGACTTTCTGGCTGGACTCAACTACACGCACGAAACTTATTCGAACGGTCCGGTAGTTACCCCGGCCACGGTTCCTCCCACTTTCACTTCTTACGGCGTGACGAACAAATTTGCGGCCCTTACGTTGGGCGAAGAATTGATGCACAAGGCCGGGAAAACTACCGTGCTCACGGAAAAGCTATATTTCTTTCCTGACTTGTCAGACACCGGCGAATATCGCGCGACGTTTGACTTTGGCACCGTCACGAAGATCAGCAAATGGCTGGGCTGGCAGAATCAATTCAGTGACATCTATGTCTCTAACCCGCCCCCGACCTCGAAGAAGAATGATCTTATCCTGACGACCGGGCTGAACTTTTCATTCACTCACTAAAGTGATTTCCAGTGAAGAATGCGAACGCCGCTCAGGAGAGCGGCTTCTTTTTGCCGATGACGCGGTCCCCGGCATTTTTTGCTCACCCAGACTTGAACAACACGTCTACTAACGAGTAAAGTACTGTTTCTCGTTTCCCGGGTTTCTGTAGTTCCTCTACAAACAGGAGTCTGCTCGATGCGTCACGCCGTGTTAGTGCTGATTGCTGTCTGCTGCCTCGCTACGATTTCCTTCTCGCAAACCGCGGACGAATTGATTGCCAAGAACATCCAGGCCAGGGGCGGCATGGAGAAGATCAAAGGCATCAAGACCCTGCGCATGAGAGGCAAGTTCGAGGGGGGAGGCGGCTTCACCGCGGCCGTGACCCAGGAGAATCAGAGGCCGGACCTTATCCGGGAAACGTTCATGCTGCAGGGTATGACCGCGGTGCAGGCTTATGACGGCTCCACCGGCTGGCAGATTCAGCCGTTTGGCGGGAAAAAGGATCCGCAGTTAATGGGCGAGGACGACCTGCGCGACCTGCTGCTGGACGCCGATTTTGACGGGCCACTCGTCGATTACAAAGAAAAAGGCAGCACGGTGGAGTTTCTGGGCCACGACGTAGTGGATGGAGACGACGCGTTGCGGTTAAAGGTCACACTAAAAAACGGCGACATCATTTATGACTACCTCGATCCCGATACCTTTATCGAAATTCGCAAGGAGATCCAGCAGTTCATTCGCGGCTCAGTGAGGGATCGGGTTGTGGGATACGGTTCCTATAAGCCGGTGGATGGAGTGATGTATCCGTTCTCGATTTCGCAGGGACCGAAGAATCATCCTGACGCCCAGACCACTACGGTGCGAAAGATGGAAGCGAATGTGACGATCGATCCCGCGGACTTCGCGCTTCCGGCATCGCTGAAGACTGAGGAGAAGAAATCCGGAATGGTCGGGGTTCACTGATCCGCTTCCAATGAAGATCGCAACCGAAAATCACGTGTGGGGAAAAGGATTCGTAAACATGAAAGCATCCGCTCGTAAATCGCGATTCCTAACGCTGTTGAGTGCGGGGGTAACCGGAGCCGCGTTAATCTTCGCCACGGTGCTGGCTGGGGCGCAGTCACCCTACCGCTTTGACTCGGCCACAGTATCGGGATTGCCCGCTCGCAATATCGGCTCAGCCACCATGAGCGGACGCATCGCCGCGCTGGATGCGGTGGAAGAGAACGGCCGCATTACGGTATTCGTGGGCGCGGCCAGCGGCGGAGTATGGAAGTCGGTGAACGGCGGCACCACCTACAAGCCGGTGTTTGATCGCGAAGATGTGCAATCGATTGGCGCGGTGACGATTGATCCATCGAATTCGAAAATCGTCTGGGTGGGCAGCGGCGAGTCCTGGGTACGAAACAGCGTGTCGGTCGGCGATGGCGTGTACAAGTCAACCGATGGCGGGGAAAACTGGACCAACGTTGGCTTGAAGGACAGTGAGCACAACGCCAAAATTCTGGTGAATCCCGCCGATGGTAATGACGTCCTGGCGTGCGCCACCGGGCACCTGTGGGATGACAACGACGAGCGCGGAGTCTACCAGACGAACGACGGCGGCAAGACGTGGAAGAAAGTTTTGGCCGGCGCGAATGGCTCAAGTGGCTGCGCCATGCTCGCGCGCAGCAAGCAGGAACCGAAGACGATTTACGCGGCAATGTGGGATTTCCGGCGCCAGGGTTGGACTTTTCGCTCCGGTGGTCCAGGCAGCGGATTGTTTAAGTCGACAGACGGCGGCGCGACTTGGAATGAAATCAAGGACAGCAATGCCAAGGGATTGCCAGCCAAGCCCTGGGGCCGCGTGGCGGTGCAGGTGGCAGAGTCGAAGCCGAATGTGGTGTATGCCAACATCGAGGCCGAAAAGGGAAGAGGGCTTTACCGCTCCGGCGATGCCGGAGCAAACTGGACGAAGCTGGACGCGAGCAACTACATGGTGTGGCGTCCATTTTATTTCGGAAACTTGATTGTCGATCCCAAGGATGAGAACAAGCTTTTCAAACCCGATCTCATCCTGCTGCTGAGCAACGATGGTGGAAAGACCTTCAATGTGGTTTCCAGCGCGGCGCACGGAGACTTCCATGATGTGTGGATTAATCCAAAAAATACAAACACCGTGATCGCCGGAGACGACGGAGGCTTGTGGCGCAGCGACGATGGTGGCAATCGCTGGAAGCACCAGATGAACCTGCCGGTTTCGCAGTTCTACCACGTGAGCACGGACAACGCCGATCCTTATCACGTCTATGGCGGCTTGCAGGATAACAGTTCGTGGGTGGGCGATTCTTCTTATCCCGGCGGCGTCACCAATTCGCGATGGGAAAACATGTACGGCGGCGATGGCTTCTGGATGTTCGAAGATACCTCCGATCCCGACTACCTCTACGCGGAGGCGCAAGGTGGTGAAATCGGCCGGGTAAACCGCTATACGCATGAGACTCGCGGCCTTAAACCATGGCCGAACTATGGTGAGAAGAAGCTGCGCTTCAACTGGAACACACCGATTCACATGAGTCCGAACGAGAAGGGGACGCTTTACATCGGGGCCCAGTTCTTATTCCGCTCTCGCGATCACGGTCAGTCCTGGGATCGGATCTCTCCGGACTTGACGACTAACGATCCTGAGAAGCAGAAACAGGAAGAGTCAGGCGGCGTGACCGTCGACAACTCCTCGGCGGAGATGCACACAACGATTTATTCAATCTCGGAATCGCCGAAAAATGGACAGATCATTTGGGTCGGCACCGACGACGGCAACCTTCAGATTACGCGCGATGGGGCGAAGACCTGGACGAACGTGGTTGCCAACGTCAGCGGGTTAGCAAAGAATTCGTGGGTCTCGACGATCGAAGCCAGCCGGTTCGATGAAGCGACGGCGTATGCCACGTTCGACCGCCACACCTTCGGCGATATGAGGCCCTATGTGTACAAGACCACCGACTATGGACAGACCTGGAGCGCCCTTGCTGCGCAGGATAGCGGGGTACGTGGTTATGCGCACGTGATTAAGGAAGACACGGTCAACCGCGATGTGCTTTTTTTGGGCACGGAATTCGGACTCTGGATTTCGGTGGACGGCGGACTGCGCTGGGCACAATACAAAGGCACGGATTTCCCATCCGTACCGGTTGACGACATCGCGGTGCAAGCCCGTGAATCCGATCTGGTGTTGGCTACGCACGGACGTGGAATGTGGGTGGTAGATGATATTTCCCCGCTGCGCGCTCTCAGCCCGGAAGTGATGACGAAAGATGCGACTCTGCTGCCCGGCCGGCCATCGATCCAATACTTTGACGTGGAGGGTGGTTGGCCAGAAGGCGACGAAACTTTTCGCGGTCGGAGTCGCCCCCCGGATGCGCAGATCACTTATTACCAGAAAGGCCGCCATATCTTTGGCGATTTGAAGATCGAGATCTTTGATCAGGATGGCAAACTGGTGGATACCGTTGCCGGCAGCAAACATCGAGGATTGAACCGTGCGGGCTGGGGAATGCGGGTGAAGCCGCCGGCGGTCGCTCCCGCAGCGTCGGCACTGTTTGAAGCGGCGCAGGGGCCCCGAGTTTTACCCGGCAAGTACACGGTGAAACTCACCAAAGGTGATCAGACTTACACCGAGCCACTGGAGGTTGCAATGGATCCGCGGGCGAAGTATCCGGCGGAGGAACGCAAGGCGCAATTCGATCTGTCCATGAAGGTTTACAAAGAACTGGAGCACATGACGTACGGTGTGGCGGCGATCGAAGGCGTGCGCGATGCGGCCAATGCGAGAGCCGCCAAGCTAGCGGAGAAAGATCCCCTGCGCAAACAACTGCAACAGCTTGCTGCCGATTGCGACGCGCTGCGCTCGAAGATCGTGGCAACTAAAGAAGGCGGAATGATTACCGGCGAAGAACGGATCCGCGAACATCTAGGACAACTCTACGGCGCCGTGACCGGATACGACGGTAAGCCCACGGATTACCAGGTGGCGCGCACCGAATCGCTGGGTCATGAACTGCAAGACGTGATCGACGACTTCCAGAAACTGACGCAGAAAAGCCTGGCCGGGATTAATGCCGGTCTGAAAAAGAAGAAAGTGGAAGCGATTACAGTGATGGCCGAAGCCGACTGGCAGAAGAAGAAGGAAGAAGAGTCTTCAACGACCGAGGGTGCGGGAATGCGCGCGGCAGAGGGGCAGATGCGAGAGATGGACTAGGACTGACTACGCTGCTTTCCGAATTCTTCAATTCGGGACTATGCCAGTTCCAGTTCAATCTTCTTCGCGGCGGGATCCAGCTTCTTGATTCGGAAG
>DATNKA010000711.1:0-2746 GCA_035603655.1 Candidatus Acidiferrales bacterium
TCATCGGCCCCTGGCCCCGAACCAATGGCAGGTCAAACTCTGAGTGCTTCATTTGGTGTCGCTTAGGGGCCAGAAACTCATTCGTTCTCTCGTCTGATTGATACCGAGTTGTACCGAAAAATCGCGCGCCGTCGCAGCACTCTTCTTGTCTTTAATGGAAAGATCGCCGACACGCCGACGCTTCAGCCAGCAACAGCACTCGGCGCTTCGTGACATTAGCTCTCGTAGTCCTGACCTAATGGAATGGACCCATCCGGAATGATCGTAAGCTGTGTTCCGGAGGTGTTGCCGATGACGATAGTGAGGGTTGGGCTGGACATTGCCAAGCAGATATTTCAGGCTCACGGAGTAGACCGGACGGGCAAGGTGGTGTTACGGAAGCGGCTGAAGCGAAGCGAAGTGGCGAGATTCTTTGCTGGACTCGAACCTTGTCTAATAGGACTGGAAGCCAGCGGCGGAGCGCACTACTGGTTTCGGATATTGAGCCGACTGGGACACACCGTGCGTCTGATCGCGCCGCAGTTTGTGAAGCCCTATGTGAAGTCGCAGAAAAACGACGCGAACG
Organism: Candidatus Acidiferrales bacterium; assembly: GCA_035603655.1. Taxonomy (GTDB): domain Bacteria; phylum Acidobacteriota; class Terriglobia; order Terriglobales; family Acidobacteriaceae; genus Sulfotelmatobacter. Next base: position 566 of record DATNKA010000711.1, read on the forward strand.
ATGCTGAGGCAATCTGCGAAGCCGTGAGCCGACCGAACATGCGCTTCGTTCCGGCCAAGCGCGTTGAACAGCAGGATCTGCAATGCCTGCACCGGGTCCGCTCTCGGCTGATCGGTTGTAGAACACAGTTAGTCAATCAGATTCGCGGGCTGCTGGCAGAGTACGGGATGGTTCTTCCGCAGCATGTTGCTCAGTTGCGCCGCCATTTGCCTGCACTGCTGGAAGACGCCGGGAACGAACTCACGATTTCTAGCCGGTACTTGTTCCATGCCCTCTACGAAGAGCTGGTGGAACTGGAAACTAAAATCACTTCTGCCGATCAGCGGATCGAGCGGGCCTTCCGAGAGAACGCTGAATGTCAGCGTATCGGTGCTGTGGAAGGCATCGGGCCAGTGACGGCCACGGCGGTAGTGGCCGCCATCAGCGACGGACACGCTTTTCGCAACGGAAGACAGTTCGCCGCCTGGCTGGGTCTGGTGCCGCGACAACACTCCAGCGGAGGTAAGTCCCGACTGCTGGGCATCAGCAAGCGCGGCGATCCCTATCTGCGCACGTTGTTAGTACACGGAGCCAGATCGGTGGTTTATCGAGCTAAGGCGAAGATCGACTGTCGCAGTCGCTGGATCAACGACAAGCAACAGCGCCTGGGAACAGCACGAGCTTGCGTGGCGCTGGCCAACAAGAATGCACGCATTCTCTGGTCTCTGATAGCGAAGCAACAAGTGTATCGGCCCGCTGTCTAGTTCTGTAGTCGGGGTGAGATGTCCTAATCGAGATGCTTGAGCCAAACATGATGGCGAAAGTGGTGAGACCAGCTTCTTCAAAACCTGCGGGGGGCCGGGCCTTGCAAGGCCGTTGACCTGATTAGGAGAAGAAGCGCAGATTCCATCAGGGCCCGGGAAGAGTATGTGTCTTCCCATTAAGAGGCCGGATATATGCACGCGTCTCGTTCACAGACCGCAATCACCGAGGCCCTTGCAAAACGGATGGGTCCATATATGCTCCCCTAAATCCGCACACCAGTAAGTATGATTTCGGATTTAGGACAGGGGCAGAGGTATGTCGCGAGGTTGGAAGACGAGAATGGGCGGTTGAAGAAACTGGTGGCGGATCTGAGCCTGGACCGGGAGATGCTGAAAGCGGTGATCGCAAAAAACGGGCTGAGCTCGTAGACCGGAGGACGGATGCAGGCTGGTTGCGGGAGCAGTACGCAGTCAGTGAGCGCCGGGTTTGCGGGCTGCTGTCGCTGGCGGTCAGCAGCTATCGCTATGAGTCGCGGCAGAACGAGGACGAGCTGCGTGATCGCCTAGTGCGGTTGGCGCGGGAAAAGCCACGCTTCGGTTATCGCCGGCTTCAGGTACTGTTGCGCAGAAGCGGTGAGGCAACGAACCACAAGCGGGTGTATCGGATCTATCGCGAGGCCGGGCTATGTTTGCGCCGGAAGAAGCGAAAACATTGTGTGCGGGCGGGCGCGCCCCTGCGGCAGTACAGCGCAGCCAACCAGGAATGGGCTTTAGATTTTGTGCATGATGTGCTGGCGGCAGGGCGAACGATCCGGGTGCTGAGTGTAGTGGACGCGTTTACGCGAGAATGTCTGGCACTGGAAGTAGACACCAGCTTTGCTAGTCGAAGGGTGACGCGGGTATTGGACGAGATCGTGATGCTGCGAGGCAAGCCGCAATCGATTCGCTGTGACAACGGCCCGGAGCTGACGAGCCGGCATTTTGTGGCCTGGTGTCTGGAGCAGCAGATTGAGTTGGTGCACATTCAGCCGGGCAAGCCGACGCAGAATGCGCAGGTAGAGAGCTTTCATGGAAAACTGCGAGAGGAATGCTTGCGGGTGAGTTGGTTTCAGAACCTGTTTGACGCACGGAGAAAGATTGGCGATTGGCGCACAGACTATAACCAGCAGCGGCCCCACAGTAGCCTGGGGTATCGCACGCCGTGTGAGTTCGCAATGTGGGCGAAGAAGGCAGGCTATGGAAAAGACGCGGACTGCGTCCGCTTGGAAAACGCCGCTGGCGTTTCCCACTTTCCCACAGCTCCGGCTACTAGGGCAGGTTGAAGTTGTATTATCACGCGTGCGGAATCTGGGGGCAGGTCAGCTCTTGCCGAACTTCTTGGCGCACTTAGGCGATGCGCCTCGGCAACTCCGCCGAACTTCATTTCGCCGATGACGCC
>DATNKA010000712.1:0-4367 GCA_035603655.1 Candidatus Acidiferrales bacterium
CTCCAGGTTCTCCCCACGACTTAATCCAGGTGCCGTTTTTGTCGACCTTGGCGATGCGCGAATTGACATAGCCGTCGCTGATGTAAGTGTTACCGGCCCTGTCCCACGCCATGTCGGTTACCTGGCGGAACATTCCGTCTATCGGAGGCAGGGGCGGGTCCGGGTGCGGGAGAGGCCCGGTTTTCTCGTCAGACGCTTCTTGCTTGCGCCCGAAGACCATGGCTACGCGGCCCTGGGGAGTAAATTTGATGACCATGTCTGAGCCCTTGTCGGCCACCCAGATGTTGTCCTCCTTGTCGACCCTGACGTAGTGCGCATACGACCAGGCGTAGAGGTTGTGGCCGATCTCCCGCAGGAATTTGCCTTCAACGTCGAACTCCAGCAGTTGTGCTGCGGCCGCTCCGTACGCCGGGCCGGTCGTGTTGCCGCGCGATAACACGAAAATGTGTCCCTTGGAATTGACCGCCACTCCTGCCGTTTCACCGAGATACAAATCAGCTGGAAGTTTCAGGGCATCCGGGACCGATTGGAATCGGATTTCCGGCACTTGCGGTTGTTGCGCGTAGACGGAACTGGACATGAAGAGAAACAGTAGAACGCGGATTCGTCTCATAGCAATCTCCGAACCTACAAGAGCGCGTTGCGGCTACGATTGACAGGTTTTCTTCGAAAACTATATCACCGGCTGGAAAACGATTTGGTCTCCGCTCAGTTGCAATTCTTTGCGTGGAGCGAATGCCCCAAGGAGCCTGGAACTCTGCCGCGCAGTCCATAGAATGTTACTCTTCCCCTAAAAACAGAGGCGACGCCTTGCACGCGCCACGATCTGAATTGCCTTATCCGGTGACGGAAGCCAACGAAAACCTGGTTGGTGTAGCTCCGAACACTACCGACGTTCTTAATGAGCGACAGATCACGTTTGGAGAGCCCGCTAATCTGTCTTTCACCGTCAATTCCGAGCCAACGATTAGCGTCGCCTACGATTTACACGGCGATCGAGCGTTGCAGGATCCGACTGGTACAACAACTACTCCGAGGAGTCTGCCATCGTTATTTACACAACGAACAACGGTGGGGTTTTAGGAGACATCTGGTCGTCATATGTTTAAGCAAAGAGAGCTGCAAAGCATCGCCGCGGCGGAAAGCATGCCAGCCGCGCCACCGGGGTAGTAACTTGTTCTATTCGTATTTATGCGTTGCTCTGCCGCCGTTGGTCCGACTCTGGCTTGCTACAGAACTCGCAGAACGCAAGCGCGGCAGAATAACCCCGCGCAGCAGGCTGTCGGGATCGGTCGCATTGCCAGCCTCGTTGGGAAAGATCGGCCCTGTTCTCGGTTTTCCGAGGCGTGCGCGATGCACCTCGAGTTTGGTGGCCAGTTTCGGAACGATTCGAATCGGCGCCTTGCTCTTGCGGCTCTTCGGGTCGGTCGTAATCCATTCCAGATCGAGCGCGCGATTAGCAACTCGCCCCCCGCGACAAGGTAAACAACGCATCCCTGTTTTCTGTATCGCGCCTGGTACAACTCAGGACGCCGCCACGCGGCGTGGTTCGGGTCGCTTGGATTTGCCGTTTTTCGATTTGCTCTTCCGGTCCCAGCCGCCAAGATTGAGAGCGACAGCAGTGCAGGCGCGACGCAATTCATCCGCAAGAGCGCGGTCGACCATGGTGCGCGCCACGACCATGCCTCCTATCGCCAGGGCGGCTATGCTCTGCGCAGTGATGCGGCGATGGCGGCCCTTCTCGATCAAGCTCCGCTCCAAGACGCTCACCATTGCCTTGAAGACGGTCTGGAAAGCGCGCTTTGCACTTATGCCGCTGCGCGCGACGTCGGTGGGCAATGCGACCATGGGGCAGGAGTTCTCGACGTCCTCGAAATGCTGCCGAGATAGATAGGCACGGACGACCTGTGGCCCTACGTCGGTCGATGATAGATCCACATGCACTCCTTCCCAACAGCTTTTCCACTCGGGGTCCGTGAAGAAGCACCCTAATACCGCCGCATAGAGGTCGCTCTTGCTTTTGAAATAGCTATAGAATCCACCATGCGTCAGGCCCACACCCGCCATGATTTGATCGAGGGAGACGCTCTCAAAACCATGGCGATTGAATAGTTTGCGTGCGCTGTCAATGATGTTTTTCTTTACTGCCGCGCGATGACCAGCGGGGTAAGGCATAGTGTTTTCCTCATTCTCTGGAGGGGCTCAAGTATGCCCTGGAGCTCCTTCGCCGACCTAGGGAAATATTATCTTGAACATATTTTCGCGCGATGCTCTGATGCGGTGACGGTTGAACACAGGAATTCGAGAGGACAAGATGATGATGAGGGATAGAAATAATCCAGCAGCGCTGGCCAATGGATCCACGCGGCGGCAAGCGATCGTCGGTGTTGCGATCGGATTCGGCGCACTAGCTTTGGGCTCAAGTGAGGCGTGGGCGGGAGCCGGGGAGGAGATTTCTCGCACGGCGGAAGCCATTCACCAAGAGCCTGTTTTCAAGGCGAGCCGGAAGCGCGTCTACGAAGCGCTTACCGACGCCAAACAGTTCGACAAGGTCATACAGCTCAGTGGAGTCATGCAGTCCATGCACCTGGGAGACGAGCCTGCGGCGATCAGTCGTGAAGTGGGGGGAGCGTATACTCTGTTCGGCGGCTACATCACCGGACGACACGTCGAACTTGTGCCCAACGAGCGAATCGTGCAGGCATGGCGAACCGGCGGCTGGAAGCCAGGGGTCTATTCGATTGCCAAGTTCGAGCTTGTGGAGCAGGGTTCCGGGACGAAGATCATATTTGACCATACGGGCTTCCCTAAGGGCGAGGCCGAAGCCCTGGCTTCGGGATGGAAGGCGCACTATTGGGAGCCGCTTGAGAAACTTCTGGCTTAGATCGTGCCTGCGGCGTCGAGCGCATTCTGACCCGCGCGCCGTGTCCGGTTGGTAGAAATACCTCCCGGCTCCAGTGTGCAGCCCTTGACCCCGAATGGCGCGACTTCCAGCGCGAGGGAATTGCTGAAACCACCCCACCGCCCACTTGGCTGCCTGGCGTGTTGCCGGCGACCGCGAGGCGACCACCGCGCCTTCGTGCTCTTTTCCGAGCCTCGGCAGAGATAGGTTTTCGAACGCAACGACTAGCGTCTTTAGGTAGTTGAGGTTGACAGCGTCCTGTCGAACCTCAAATCAAGCTGAAACATTAGGTTCGAGGGCTCTAGCTGGCCGTTCCGACCTGTCTTTCGCGCGATAGATTTCTTCAGAGTATCCGCGACGCTACTTTTGCCACCTCCGCTCGAATCCGATCGCGCAATGTCGATGGTTCAATCACTTCTACCCGCGAACCTAGGCCAAGCACCATGAAGCCAGCTTCGTCTTCATGGTCGAATTGCACTTTGACAGTCACCCAGTTATCAGGATCGTTCTCCGCATCCCGTGTGACCACAGCTGTCACCCAGGTTCGTACCCATTGAGCGACGCGGGGTTCGAGGCGAAGCGTGGCGCTCAGACGCGACCATCCCTCCTGAAACTGCTTGGTGGATGATCGCCAATAGTCTGCCAAGTCGAAATCCGCGGGGCGCTTGCTAGCCTTATCGAGAACGGTTGCGTTCTCGATCCGCGATACGCGATAGGTGCGAAAGCCTCGAGGCGTGTTCGCTACGAGGTACCAGGCGCTGCCTTTAGCTACCAAGCCGAGAGGGTCGACAACCCGGCGGCCGGATTCGCGACCAGCAGGTCTGTAGCAAATTTCAAGTTTGCGATCGTGAGCGACCGCTTCCTGCACGGTCGGCAATACAGAGAGGTCTCCAGCGGTACCGCGCCATCCGGCGGTGTCCACAAAAAGCCGTTGACGCATCGAAACAGCCTGCTCGCGAAGAGATCCTGGCAATGCCGCCATGAGCTTGTCGAGAGCACGTTCCGCGGCACTGGCCAGATGCGAGTCGCCAATGACGCGCGGTTGCGCCATGAGCAATGCGCGCAGTTCTGTCTCCTCGAGCGCCGGAACTTCAGTGCGCCAGTCTTCGTCCAGTTGCCAGCCGCCCCGGGAGCCGCGTAGGGCGAACACCGGCACGCGCGCGGCGCTCAACGCGTCCATGTCACGATGGACAGTACGCTCAGACACTCCGAGTTTGGTGGCAATCTGTTTGCCCGTAAGCCGTCCATGGGCCTGCAGCAACAAAAGTTCCGAGAGAAGGCGGGCGGCTCGCATCGAAGACCCTAAACTTCTATCCGAGGGCTAACTGTGTTTTTCGGGCTGTGAAAATTGGGTTCCAAGCCCTTGATGGAAAATATATCCCTCGAATTATGACACTCCCTGTCATATATGTCATTTTATTCTGATCGCGTTTGCGCGATGGGGAGCAGCCCCTAACGGAGGATT
>DATNKA010000713.1:0-5003 GCA_035603655.1 Candidatus Acidiferrales bacterium
TCGACGCCACTGCCCGGTCGAACCCGCGACAGATCGATATCCAAATGGCTGAAAGTCGAAACGACCGTGAGCTTTTGGCGCGCACGAGTGACCGCTACATTCAGCCGCCTGCGTCCACCCTCGGGCAGAAGCGGACCGAAGCGCAACGGAAGATTGCCAGCTCGATCTTTGCCGTAACCGATGCTGATGATGATTGCTTCGCGTTCGTCTCCCTGGACCCGTTCTAGATTCTTGATGAAGAAACGCTCACTCTTGTTCGCATCGAAGAAGGACGCTAGTTCAGGATGGTTCTCAAGCGCATGATCCAGGGCCGCTTGAACTCGCATCATGTGACGAATGCCCATCGTAATGACACCCAGCGTAATCTCTGGAGTTCGCCTGGAATGTTCCAAGACGAGCGAGACGACAGCCTGAACCTCTGAGGAAGAACTCTCTTCCTGACCATCGACACCGAATTCTTGCTTCACGAGGACATGGGAAAGGGCAGGTGGACCGCCAGGGCCGGGAAAAGTTACAAGTCGATTCTCATAAATGTGCCAGTTGGAGAAGTTGATCAGGCTCTCGTCTCGGCTTCTGTAATGCCAGACGAGATAAGAGCTGGGGAGGAAGGCATTCGTCGTATCGAGTAAGCTCTCGAAACCTTCTGTTCCACTTGACTCCTCGTCGGCAGCGGATTCATCGTCATCGGACGCAGCGAAAAATCTAGTTGGGGGCAACTGCTTGCTGTCACCTGCCACCACCAATTTGCGACCGCGCAGAATAGAAGGGACGGCATCTTCTGGAAGGACTTGGCTGGCCTCGTCGAAAATGACGAAGTCAAAATATTGGCGACCGCTGTCCAACAGTTGACTGACCGAGAGAGGACTCGCCATCCAGCAGGGGCATACCGCCGTGAGCACGTCTGAGGCTTGAGAAAACACCTTTCTGAGTGGAAGATGCTTTCTGATCTTCCCGGCTTCGGCACGAATCAGCTGCTCTCCCGAGGGATTCGCATTCATTACGGCAATCGCGTTTTCACCGTGCGCTCGCCGAACGCGGTCGCCTGCCAGGGCGATTCGCTCTTCGTCCAGCTTCATGAACTCATCCACATAGCGGCCGTGCGTTGAGCCAACGAAGCCACCAATATCAGGGTCCGTCTGGCTCGCGTTGTCCAGAGCGGACGCGAACCAGGCGTACTCGAAAATTTCGGGCCAGAGCCGCACCTCCGGCTTCCGCGATCGAATCTCGGCTACCAGCTTCTCGACGCCCGAAGCTGCCAGTGATCGCTCGATCTGATTGAGCTTCGGAATCTGATGTGGCGTTCGGTGGTCCGCCTGAAGGCCCGAAACAAGGGAAGCTAGCTCATCTAATGACAACTGATTGACACGTTTCGCCGGCAGAATCTTCGCCAGGAATTCCAGATCGTCTGCCAGTCTTCGCAGCGCTCTGACATGCTTGGCGGTGCCATCGACGCGGATGGGGACGCTCTTGCTATCGGAGGCAGCACTCCAGTTTTTTGCGTGGTTTAAAGCCGACGTTATCTCGGATACCAAGGTCTTCGACGGGGCTTTCCCGTTCCGAATGCTGAGAACAGCAGCGCGGGCGCGCCGATACCTTGCGCTTACACAAAATGCGCATGCTGCCGCCAGTCTTCCGTTCCGCGCAGGAGAAAGATCATGCAACATGCCTTGCAAGTTCTGCTCGTAGATCACCGGCACGTAATTCGCCAGAGTCGTTTCGATCGATTCAAGCAGCTCCGCCAGCATTCGCAAACCGGCGAGTGCCTCTGGGCGTTTGAGTCCCGTTTGGGTGGTAATTGCGTGAATCGACTCCGAGCATTCGGGCAAACTCTCCAGGTATAGACGCTGCACCCGCTCCAATGCCTCCTGCACCGCTGCTCCATCCGGAAGTACTGCCCCCGTCCACGGAGAAGAATCGGTCCGCAAGAACAGCGAAGCCAATCCACCAGCTTCAAGGAGCAGATCGTTGACCTGACGGCTGACTTCTGGCGTCAGGCCTGCGAGTTCCGCTCCGCGCCAGCGCACAGAGGAATTGACCGTGCGCCGCAAGCGCAACACAAGTCCCTGCATCTCGTACACGCTCTTGTTCGTCGGCTCGCGACCGCAGTGCATTCGTGCGACGTGAGAATTGAGTCGAGCTCTGCGATTTACGAGTTGGGCGTGAATTTGCTCGCAATTCACAGGAACCGCCGACCTTAGAACATCCAACGAGTGGGCGACCTGCTGCATGACCTTCTTCGCAGAAAGGTCTGCACCGTGCAGGTCAATCGCCAGGTGCCCGATGCCAACATCGTCTAAACGGCGCTTTACCACTTCACGTGCCGCCTTCTTCTCGGTGACGAACAAAACGCACCACCCCTTGGCTGCAAGAGTCGCAATCAGGTTCGTGATGGTCTGGCTCTTGCCCGTTCCGGGTGGGCCGTGGATCACTCGGCTGTGGTCGGGCATGACCGCGGTGATCGCCCGCTGCTGGCTGGAGTCGGCATCGAGCACCAGAAATTCGTTATCGGGTGGAATCAGGTCGAACTCTTTCGGATCGGGATCGCTCTGCTCCGCGTTCATGGAGTTCTTAGCCTTGCTGTCGCCAGCAATCGCAGCGATCACATCATGCATCGGCAGCTCATTCGCGCGTTCCTGCAGATCCTTCACCATGGCCATCTTCTGGAACGAAAAGTTTCCCAGGATGACCCGCGACCCGATCTCGAACCCCCTTGCGTCGGCCATTCCGCGTTGAATGTTCTCGCATACCCCATTAATGTCGAGAATGGTGCCTTCGTCTTCATCGCCGGCAAACTCCGCCAAAAGCTTCTCCGGATGCAGCTTGAGCTTGAACTGGTCTTCAAGCACGTGCAGCAGCACCAGATTCAGTTGGAAGTTCCCTGTCGAGGCGAGGTAATAGGAATTGCTGCCTTCTTTCTTGCTGATTGCAACCGGCAACAGCAGAACCGGCGACTCCGCGGGCCGGCCCCCATCCAAGGCCGGCCACGTTGCCATGCCGAATGTCACGAACAGCGTGCTCAGGCCCTTTTCTTCGGAGTTGCCCAGAGCCCGCCGGAATATGTCCCTGAGGATCTTTGTTGGAACCTCATCCTCCAGATCGGGCGCTAACTTCGCGACCGCAAGGCTTTGACCCACCAGCAGGTCGTGCAGGCGCTCGCTGGGAGCCGAAGTCAATTCGAGCGTGCCCGTCTTCAGTGGTCTGAAATAGAGAAGATTATTTCGTCGTGAGACGTCGATCAGCTTCCGAATCCAACTCTGGCGCGCGTTTTCGACGATCTGCCGGCGAGCATCGGGAATCTGGGATGTCGGGCGAACGCGAGTGGGTTCGGGTTGATGGGAAGCGGTGCTCAAATCGATTCCTTTGACCGATCGGGGCCGGCAACACGGCATCGGCCAGCAGCAGCTGGTGTCTGGGGTCGCCTGAACAATGCGTCAACTGCTAGCCGGCCCCATTATCGTCCAGCCCTTCTGCATTGTAATTGCAGTGCATCATCAGAGGCCGGGTCACAGAGATGCCGTCGATCACCCTTTACCGTACTCACGTTCTCGCTGTGCTGGCAGAGCACCGCTTTGAACGCGCATATCTATCTTTACACCTTCTGAAATGGAACAACTCTCCTGACCAAGAGCGGCGATGGTGGCATGGTTCTAGGTCAAGGCGTTCCGGCGTGGACAAAGAGACCCGAACTTCCAGAGGCTTACCGATGTCCATCTCAGCGATTTCGGCTGGCCTGTTGCGCGTATCCCTTTGCGTCTTGGAGCAGACGAATGAGGTCTTTTCGATCTGCAACGTCGGTGCCGACTATAGCCGTTCTAGCCGAGGAGATGTCTCCTCGGATCGCACGGCCATCTCGTTGGACTTCCGCCGGCCGCGTGCAGATGCCAACCTTGCTCTGAAGCCTGTCTGCCGTTTTATATCCCGTCTATGCTCGGTCACCGCTTCGGGGCTTTGCGGCGCCCTGCGGCACTCGGTCTTCTGCTTCGCATTGCGCGCCCCTCTGGGGTCTTAGTTCCTCCCAAAACAAGTTAGCAACGTGCAGCAAAGAACGCTCTGCAAACTTCTCTTTGTCCCTCCCAGAAAGCAGACATCAGGATGTCGAGCCTCGGGAGGATATCGTCGCGTAGACTCGCAGTTTTCACTTTCGGAAGCCCGGTCGATGTGTGGGCTTCCATTGCCGTCAGGTTCTCGCTATGAGTTTCGAATTCATCCTGCCATTTCTGAGACCGATCGAACCGTCTTCTCACCGGACTACCAGACGGATTGCGACAGGGCGCGCGCCGAGGAAGGAACTCAAACGCCGTCCCTTCCTCGAACTCCATCCCGGCTTCGCCGTGCCCCCCAGCGCTTCTCCCAATCGGAACTTCGGTGCCGCCACGAGAACTCGCTCTTGGTAGCCGTCAGATGCGCGGTTGCGGATGGCTGGGGTGCACTCGTCCTTTCCATCGGAAAGGCCCTCTCGATTGTCGTCATTGAGCCAATACAACTCCGGTCCGATTTCACGCGTTTACCCCTCCCGCCAAACACGCTGACCAGCTCTTACTACTTCCGACATTCCAACAAACATGCAGCGAAAAACAAATTCGCCGGATCGCAGGTCCAGTGGAAGGGGCTGCTTTGCCTTCGTTTTGCTGCGAATGATGCAGACTGGCGAGGAACCCGTCAAGGTTTCCCTCCGGCTCGCTTCGCTCGACCTATGACTGAACCCTCGCCCGTCTGCACAAAGACTCTCCGCTAGAAAACGAAGGCACACAATCGAAGCCCCAAACCAAACTTCGATTGACATTCCGGGCCGGCCGAATGAAGCGTCCGGCGACGCGGGCTGCCGTAACCACAAGCCATCGTTTTTGGAGGAGTACGTTTCTATGTCAGATTCATCGTTCGCTACGGATACGTTTGAACCATATGTCAGCCCTGAGGTCGCAGCGAAGTACCTGGGCATCAGCCGGCGCGAACTGCTCGCCTACACCCGGAGCGGTCGCTTCGTTGGTCATGCCGTCGACCCA
>DATNKA010000714.1:0-6344 GCA_035603655.1 Candidatus Acidiferrales bacterium
GCGAGTTTCTAAAATCGACTGAACTTATTTGCTCTCCGCGATGGGGCTTACACCCAAATCTCGGCGACCGTTGACGGCAGTCCGGGCCGCACGAGCAGCGGGCATATTGGCGGCAGCGGCTCCGTAGCGCTCCAGCAGCACCGGCGCCATGGTGTTCTCCGCTTCCTTGACGAAGATCATCTGAGCTTCCGCTGCCATATCGACGCGGACAAAGTCTCCCAGCTTCACCTGACCGGTAGCAACCAGATTCGCGAGTGGGAACACCAGATGCCGTTCGATCGCCCGTTTCAGATGACGCGCGCCGTACCGCGGGTCCGTGCCTTCCTTCAACAGGAACTGTTTCACTCCCGTCGTGCAGTTGAAAACGAACTGATTAGCGCCGGCAGCCATCAGCACTCGCTGCTGCACCATCCCAAGCTCAATCTCCAGAATCTGAGCCAGATGCTCGTCCCGCAGTGTCTTGAATACCACGGTCTTGTCGATGCGGTTCATGAACTCCGGCGTAAACTTGCGCCGGGCCGCCTCGACCGCCGTGCGCTGAATTTTGTCGTCAAAGTTGTTGTCGACTTCCACCGCCTTCGGAGCGAACCCAAACCCGCCGTCCACCAGATTCGTCATCTCACTGGCGCCCAGGTTCGAGGTCAGGATGATGATGCATTGCGAAAGATCGACGCGCCGATTGTCACCCAACGTGAGCGTCGCCTTGTCCAGGATTCCAAGCAGCAGTTGCCACAACGAATCACTCGCCTTCTCGATCTCGTCAAACAGTAGAATCGAGAGCTTCAGCTTTTCCGTGAACCACTGGTTCAGCGCTTCCTGGGTCAGCAGTGGATGAGTCTCGCGGTGCCCAAGGTATCCCGGAGGCGAACCGATCAGCTTCGCAATCTCGTGCGAGTGTTGGAACTCAGCGCAATCAATCTTGATGCAAGCCCGCGAATCGCCGAACAACGCCTCCGCCATTGCTTCCACTACACGAGTTTTTCCCGAGCCGGTTGGACCCAGAAAAAGCAGGTTGCCCACCGGACGCCCCGGAGCGTTCAGGCCCGCGAGGAACATCTGATAAATCTCGGCGACCTTTTCGACAGCCTGATCCTGGCCTACGATCTTGCGGCGCAGGGCGGCTTCAAACTCTCCAGCATCGTTGCTGCGGCGGGTAGGATCGAGCACGGTTGCGAGATTCGTTCTCATAAATTGATGGTCCGGTTTGCACCGGCTGTTTCGTTCCTTTTCCAGGCCGTATCCCTGACCTTTTGCCTGCGTCTCCAAGGATCCCACGGGCCCTTCTTCGCGGCTCCCCACGTTCCTGAGATGACAGAATTTGTCATTTGGAAACCTGCCGCCCACCAGGCCCGGGAGTACGTCCCCGGTGCCTTACGAATAAGCAAGCTGCTGGCCATGGTAAGACGCCGAATGATGGAATCGAAAACCCTCTATTGGCAGGAGTTACGTCCTCAGCCCTGAGATTAGAACAGGGGTCGGCGAAAAGTTAAAGAGTCATGAGAGAAATAATTTGCGCAAGAAGGAAGGGACTGTCCCGGCGCGGAGCCCACCGTCTTTATCCGCGTGGGCGTCGGAAGGACACCGATTCTTGCTCGCTACTCGAGCACGGGGTTTCTCTCTTGCCATTCGGCACAGGGCCACTGGGGGTCAAGGCCAGCTACTCGGGAACCTTCTCTCCTAGGTAGTCCGGACGACGGCAATACCGTGGAAGAGCAGCCCTTCAGCACGGCGGAAAGAGGGCTACATTGCGCGGTGGCTTCGGCCCCTCACGACAGGGAGATGACCGCTAGTAACTAGCGGGTCCACTGCCTGCGCTTTAGCATCCGGGTCAGGCGGTTCTCGGAGGCTACTTTGCGTCGCTCGTCTATTCTCATAATCTCCGCCTTCTCGTGTGTCCTGTTCGGCGTGGCCGCCGTGCGCCTGAACTCGCACTCTTCTTCCGCTGAGGCGGCACCTTCCCAAACCCCGCAAACAGTCGGCTCCCCGCCCTCGGTGGCGCAGGGCGGCCATCTGGAGCCGGTCAGCACAACCCTCTCCCCAGCTGCAAACCCGGCGGATATTCCGTCGTCGCAGCATTTATCCCCTCCCGGAACCGCACTCTACACCGCGAAGCGAGGAGATACTATACCCGCTGTCGCTCACCAGTACCTGAAAACCACCTCATATCTCACCTCTTCCGAACTCGCCGAAGCCATCCGCCATGTTAATGGCAACCGCTCCGGCAACATCTTAAGAACTGGGGACCAAATAACCATTCCCGGACTCCTTCCCGCGCCCATCGTGGAAAAAACCGTTCCCGTCGCCAAAGATTTTGAAGTCCGCGCCATCTACCTCACCGGCATCATGGCCGCCAGCGACCACGGACTTCGCATCATCCGCCGCTGGCGCGAGGTCGGCGGCAACGCCGTCGTCTTCGATATCAAAGACTCCGACGGCAGCATCAACATTCCCTTCGAGCACCCTCTCCTCGGCAAGCACCAGGTCTATATCCGCGACCTTCCAAAGTTCGTCCACTTCCTGCATTCCGAGAACATGCACGCCATCGCCCGCATCGCCATATTCCGCGACGAGCGCATGGTCGTCGAACATCCCGAACTCGCAGTCCAGTCCAAGAAAACCAAGCAGCCCTGGCGCGAAAACGGCAAGCTGGTCTGGACCGATCCCTCTCAACCCAAAGTGCAGGATTTCGATATCGCTCTCGCCAAATTCGTGGCCCAATCCGGCGCGGATGAAATTCAATTCGACTACGTCCGCTTCCCCGCCGAAGGCGACCAGAAAGACGCTACCTTCCTGTATCAGACAGACCATCCTGACGCAGACTCACGCGGAGCAGACGCACCTGGAGCAAACTCAGATGGCGACGGCCGCCTCGGCCGTCCCGCCGATGCGCGGCAAGGCGGAACCTCCACCGACGTTCAATCCACAACCGAGCCTTCGGGCTTAAAACACCCTTCCGCTAAAGGTTCCGTAGTCAGGCCTGCAGCTATTCCGCGCGGCATGCAGCGCTCCGACGTAATCACCGCGTTCCTGAAGAAAGCCTACGCCGAACTCCATCCCACCGGCGTCCTGCTCTCACTCGACGTCTTCGGCGTCATGGCCTGGCAGCGCCCCGTCGATCTCTCCCATACCGGACAAGACATCGTCGGCATGGCGAAATATTGCGACGTGCTCTCACCCATGATCTATCCCTCGCACTTCTTCGGCATGGACCATATCGAGCACCCCGGCGACGCCCCTGAACATTTCATCGGTGAATCCATGCAGCGCTTCGAGCTGATCACAAAAAATAGCGGAGTCGTAATCCGCCCCTGGCTGCAAGCCTTCCGCTGGCGCACCAAGACCTACTCGCCGGAATACATCAAAGTGCAAGTCGCCACCGCCAGAGAGAAGGGCGGCATCGGATTTTTATTCTGGAACGCCGCCAACGACTACAGCAAGCCCTACGCCGCCATGCCCGAGATGCGCGAGGCCAACGCCAAAGAAAAAAACAAATTCTTCCGGGGAGACGAATTGCCTACTACCACCGTGAAAGCCACCCTGACCCCCGCCACCATCACCGTCCCCTGATCAATACTCGCCCGAATCATGTAGGGACAGGCGCCCTCGGCTGTCCGGCGGCCCAGGTGTATCAGCCCGCTTGTTGTGGTCCCCTATCTCCGACCCCGCAATTTCCCCAACTTCTCCGCCGCCGCGTCCAGCGTCTCTAGCCTCTTGCAGAATGCAAAACGCACCTGCCGTGCCCCATCCCGCGCATCCTGATAAAAACTTGAACCTGGCACCGCCGCCACGCCAACGTCTTTCACCAGATATTTCGTAAACTCCAGATCATCGTCAAATCCAAACGCCGAAATGTCTGTCATTACGTAATACGCTCCGCGCGGACGAAAACATTTAAATCCCGACGCCTCCAGTGCCGGAATTAAATGATCCCGCCGCACCCGGTATCCTTCCGCCAGCTTCGCGTAATACTCCTGCGGCAAACTCAAGGCCGCCGCGCCCGCTTCCTGCAGGGGAGCCGGCGCACCCACCGTCAAGAAATCATGAACCTTCCGGATCGCGTTCGTGAGCTTCTCCGGCCCAACCGCCCAGCCCACGCGCCATCCCGTCACACTGTACGTCTTCGACATTCCATTAATCGTCACCGTCCGCTCCCGCATTCCCTCCAGCGACGCCATCGAGATGTGTTCGGTCCCGTCATACAAAATATGTTCGTAAATCTCGTCCGTAATCGCCAGCACATCGAACTCCACGCACAAATCGCGAATCAGTTCCAGCTCCGCCCGCGTGAAAACCTTCCCCGTGGGATTGTTCGGCGTATTAAGGATGATAGCTTTCGTATTCTTATCGAACGCCGCCCGCAATTCCTTCTCATCAAAAGTCCACTCGCCCGCAGCGCTTTCCGGCGGATGCAGCGTCACAAACCGCGGCCGCGCTCCGCTCAATACCGAATCCGGTCCGTAGTTCTCATAAAATGGTTCGAAGATCACTACCTCGTCATCCGCGTTGCATACCGCCAGCAAAGTCGAAATCATCGCCTCGGTTGACCCGCAACAAACCGTAATCTCCTTTTCCGGATCAACCCCAATCCCCTGCCACACGCCCATCTGCCGCGCAATCGCGTTCCGCAAATTCTTCGCGCCCCAGGTGATGGCATACTGATTCAGGTCGCCATCGATGGCAACGCGCGCTGCCTGCTTGATCTCCGCCGGAGCCGCAAAATCCGGAAATCCCTGCGCCAGATTCACCGCGCCATACAGCATCGCCTGCCGGGTCATCTCCCGGATCACCGATTCAGTAAAGTGCGAAACCTTGTCGCTGAGAAAATGTTTTTTCTGAAGGGATAGAGAAGAAATAACGTCCGCCATAGCTGGCAGATTAGCACAACATCTCAAATACGATCGGTCATCCTGAGCGAAGCATCTGCAATCGCCAAGCGAAAGCAAATGCGCAGTCGAAGGATCCTGGGGTGCCACCGCAAACCCTGGCGGGGAGTTCGCAGTATCAGCTACGTCCGCTGCACTCCCCCCCACCCCTCGAGAGCCTTCACAATCTCTCCCGACCATTGCGCAATCTGCTCGTCCCGTAGCGTCGCTTCATCCGACTGCAACCGCGCCCGCAGCAGAATGGAATACCTTCCCGCCCCAATTGATCCCCCGCGAAAAATCTCCACCGGCCTGAATTCACACAATGCGCTCAGCCGCAGCTCCATGACCGCGCGTCGCATCGCCTCAAACTCCACATTATCGCCGAACACGAATGAGAAATCCCGCTCCACCGCCGGATATTTTGGCAGCAGCGCAAGTCTTACCGTCCGCAACCCGCGCCCGTGCAACTGTTCCAGATCGATCTCCGCCAAGAAAACATCCTGTCGCAACTTCCTCGCCGCTTTCACGCTCTCGGAAATCTGCCCGAACTGTGCCACTACTGCCCCGTCCATCAACACCCGCGCGGATCGCCCGGGATGAAAATAATCCGCCGTCTCCCGGTCAAAGTTCAGCTCACTGCATCGAAACGCGGCCAGCAGGTTCTCCACGTCTCCCTTGACGCAGCGAAATGCTTCCGCCGCCGCCGCATGCTCGTCCTTGCTCACATCCAGCAGCCCACCCACGGGCAGCGAACCCTTCACGTCTGACAGCGTAGCCCCCAGGCAAGCGCGTGCTGGTTCAATCCGCTCCCCGCCTCGCATTTCATAGACGCGGCCTGTCTCGAACAGCCGGACGTTCTCAGAATCGCGATTCAAATTCCATGCCAGCATATCGAGCATGCCCGGTGCCATTGAGGTCCGCATCACCGAAGCTTCTTCGCTCAGCGGATTCTCCAGCTCCAGCACCTTCGCGGAGGAAAATGTTTCCGCATCGGCATGCGAAATAAATGTCAGGGATACAACTTCGTTGTAACCCAGAGCCAAAGCCCGTTGACGCAACGTCTCGTCCATGGCTGCCTGTGGCAGTTCCACCACCGCGCCCCGATAAGCCGGCAACGTGTTTTCGAATTTATCGTAGCCATGCAGACGCGCGATCTCTTCGATCACATCGATCTCGCGTTCCACGTCCAGCCGCCAGCTCGGGATATGTACCTGAAACCGCTCGTCGGCTTGTCCTTCAGGAATTACCCCGAAGCCCAGCTTTTTCAGGATGCGAAACACCTCTCCCGCATCCAGATTCCCGCCCAGAATGCGCTGTACCTCGGAGAGCCGCAGCACTACCGGCGCCTGGTCCATGGTTCTCGACACGACATCGATAGCGTCGCCCACCAGTTCTCCGCCACCTGATTCGAGAATCAGTGCCGCCACCAAATCACACGACAAAATTGTCGACTCAAAATCCGCTCCACGCTCAAATCGA
>DATNKA010000715.1:0-21881 GCA_035603655.1 Candidatus Acidiferrales bacterium
AGAAGAACACCATCGTTGAAATCCATAGCGGGATAAACGGCGTCACTCCCGGAGATTTACAAACGCTGCTTGTGTTTGCACGGCGCATCGCTTTCAATGCTGATGAAAAGATTGACGAGCTTTTACAAGAATTACAGAAAAACGATTAGCACGTTACCGCTGGAGTAATCAAACCGATGGCACAGCGAACAAAAGGCGTCGTGGCAAATTGGCATAATCCATTGGGCCACAATTTGGGCCACAGAACGCCGACAAGTGACCCCGTGGGACGCCGCGCGTGGCCGCGCAATACGGGCTAAATGGCCGAATTCCGTGGGGTCCGGGTGAGGGCGGGGCTATTACGAATCGGCTGCTCTACCAACTGAGCTACGTCGGCTTCTGGTTTGCTTTCTTTAGTTTACCAAATTGCTCGGTGGCGTCTGCTGTACAACCGCTGTACAAGCGACCTGAGATTCCAGCCGATTCATGGCGGCAGTGACGACTCGCGGCACAGTCTTGATCATAGCTGCGCTGAGTCGTTCTGATGTCCTCGTGCCTTAGTATCGCTGGGATCACAATATCAGGAACACCGAGTTCATGCAGGTTCGTGGCTAGGCCTCGGCGATAGGCATGCCAGCCTTTCCAAATCAAACCCGTTCGCCTTGAGAATCGGCTTGAGGACACGGTCAGCGAGGTTGTCCAAATCTAGCGCCCTGCCAATCGTATTCGGGAACATCCAACCTGAAGCGTGCTCCGACTCGAAACGGGCAGCAGAATCGCCCGAGCGGTTGCGCAGACCACCATTTGCCCGGAACTGCCGTTCGAAGGTTGGTGTCTAAACGAGCGTTGAGGATACTTGCGGAGGTTTATCGCTATGACGCGGTGGGGCTTCCTCCCGGCTCTTGTTCTGCTTTGTCAGCAGTTCTGCTTTGCCCAGCAACCCGCCCAAAACACTGAAGCGGCGATGATTGTCTCGAACGGCCCGGTGTCCAGCGACCTGACATACGAACAACACAAGCAAGCTGCCATTCGCATCAACGAACTTGCCGGGCGAATTCACTCGGAAGCCGACGCCAGTATCTTCGTGTCTGAAATCGCGGGTCTGTTCGCAAAAGAACTGCCCCCGGCTTGGGCCAGCGGCAGTATCCGTCAGCGAGTCGCTCACGCTGAATATGAGTCGGTTCGCAACCCGGCAACACTTATTCCCGAGCAGCGTATCGTCGAAGTGTGGAACCAATACGTGAAAGAGATCGGGGCGCCGGACGAAGCGACCGTCTCAGTCGCCGAAATCCACAACATGCGCGATGGGTCGTTTACATTTGCCCAGTTGATGTGGGCACGGGGAAACCAAACAATCTGGACGATGCCGAACGGGTACGCGCATGGGTCTGATGGCAAGGTCGCTGAGGGATGCCGAGCCCTTGAAGCGATTCGCGTGATGCACGATCTTGAAGACTTATTTCAGAACCTACGAGGAGCACGGGACCGCCTCCGAAGGGGGATTGTGCCGTCCGAGGAGATCAAGAAGCGGGTAGGGGAGCCAAACCCGCAGCCACACGGCAGCGTTCGGCTGGAAGCGCGCGCAGACACAAATCCCACTCGCCCAGCTGAACAACGCTATGTGCAGGAGCATGGCACAGTGGCATACGACCAATTGCTTGCACGCTTGTTTGACGAACTGTTCCCCGCCCAGTGAGAACCCGGGTTGGACCGCCCGCTCGCGTTCTCATTGGTATACCCGGCTGGCCGCCTCGGACGAGCCGAGAGCAAAAGGCCGCATAAAAGGGGATCAAGATTCGACCCCTTCCGAACCACCAGGGCCCAGACCCCGCACATTCGACATCCCTTTGTGGCTCAAGTATCCTTTTTCCGAATAGCGGAGGCTAGGATGAGCCTTTTTCGTGTTGCTGCCGTTCTTATCGTGTGTGGCATCGCTCTCTCTGCTATCGGGAAATCCGCAACGCCGCAGAACTCAGCAACCAAGCAAGCCGCCCAGCCGGATGACATTCCCAAGTCCATCGCGGAAAGCGTCAGCGGCACGCTCCAGTTCGCGGAAGGGAATTTTCTCGGACTCGCTGAAGCTATGCCCGAAGACAAGTATTCCTATATCCCCACAGTCGGCAAGTACGACGGCGTCCGCAGCTTCGGGGAACAAGTGAAGCACGTCGCGTGCGCTCAGTTCGCCTTCTTCAACGAATTTGAGGGTAAGAAACCGCCCGGGGACTGCGAAAAGGGCGGGCACGATGCGGCGAAATCAAAAGCCGAGTTGATCAAATATCTCAAGGACTCCTTCGACTACTCCAACCGTGTCCTCGCCACGCTCACGGCGAACAATGCGCTCGACCGTGTCGAAGGCCGCTATGCCGGACCGAACACCAAACTGGGTATCTCGGTCATTGCGGTCTGGCACATCACCGACCATTACGGACAGCTTGTCGAGTACCTGCGCTTGAACGGTATCGTCCCACCGTTCACACAGAAATACGGGGTGAAGGTTCGTTGACTCGTTGGGCGACGGCGATCCGACTTTCCGATCCCCGTGGTGTGCCACTCGTTGACGCGGCTTCCCCACATCCCTAACAATTGCGACTGAGTCCCAGCGCCACTCGGAAACTGGGGGGTCGGCACAGCTGAGGACGACATCACCTGATGAGAGTTTCCTGATGCTAAACATTCGCCAAGCCAATCTGAAAGATATCCCCACGCTCCGTTCTCTCATTCAAGAAATGGCTGAGTACCGCCGCCACTAACGCATGGCGGGCTCGTAACCCTACCAGATCTTGCCGCACTTCCAGACTGCGGTGCATCGGGTGCAACGACTCCGGATCCACTCGCCCCAACCGCGCCAAAGTTGCAGGCATTCATCCCGCTGGAGTCGGGAATCGACCGTTGACAAGACATCCTCGCTGATGGGCAGGCAGATCGTCTTGTTCTCATGGTCGAGAGCGTTCAGCCGTGGGGCACCTGCTATACGGATTCGTCGCTGAGAAGTACCACAGACTCCCACTGCTTGACCTTTTTGTCTCCTGTTCGTCTTATTCAGAGGTTCCAGTCTCCGCAACCGATCCGGAGGTCACGGTGTCACAACCACGACGGCGCAAAGTCCCAATTCTATTTCTTCTTTGTACGTTGTCCGTCGCTCAAGATAGAAACTGGTCCGATGCCGTCCCGCAGAGTCCGGATTTCACTGCGGTACGAACATTTATCCAGCAGAAAATGGTTGAACAAGGCATTCCATCCCTAGCCGTTGCGGTTGCGCAGGATGGGAAAATTCTCTGGCAAGACGGCTTCGGCCTGGCTGACCGCGAGAAGCACATACCTGCCACAGCACACACCGCCTACTACGTTGCCTCAATCACGAAGTCCATCACCAGTACCGCCGTCATGGTTCTCTCCGAGCACAAGCAACTGAAACTCGATGCTCCGGTCAACAATTATCTCGGGGCAGCAAAAGTGCACAGTCCAATGTGGGATGCCAATTCCGCCACGGTCAGGCAAGTGGCCACCCATACGGCCGGACTTACTACCTATGCAAGAAAGTGCGGGGTGGGCAGCGACAGTTGTCAGGTCTCAACTGATAAGGCAATCGAGCGATACGGGATTCTGTTTTGGGCACCCGGAGACCACTTCGATTACTCGAATTTGGGATACGGAATCCTTGACGAAGTGATCGCACACGTCTCGGGCAAAACCTACGGGACCTTCTTACAAGACGAGGTCTTCCGGCCATTGGGGATGACAAATTGTTCTTTGGAAATGGAGGCAGCACTGGAGAAAGTCACAGCGGCACAGTATGACTCAACTTCCCATAAGCAGAGTCCGTTGCAGGTATCGGACACGCCGGGTGCTTCTTCAGTGCACTGTAGCGTGCACGATCTTGCGCTATTCGGAATGTTCATGCTTAAAGCCCATTTACCCAGTCAGCGACCGATTCTGTCCGATCAATCCATCGACATGATTCTGAACTCCACCGTTGACGCCGGTGACGGCGAGAGGTATGGCATCGGCTGGTGGGTGCAGCCCGATCTTTACGGATACCATAGCGTGTTCGCTCAGGGCGGAACGAATGACTCATTTGCCTTGCTTCAAATCATCCCATCAGAAAACATTGTTGTCGCGGTTCTCGCAAATACGGGTACCACGGTCCCGTCCAATATCGTCGAAGAAGTGCTCTCTGACCTATTGCCGCAATTCGCCGAAGCAAGAAAAAAGGCACCTTCGGTTCCAAAGCACGATCCAACGAAAGCTCATCAAATAGATCGCCCGCATGGATTGGTCGGAAAATGGGTCGGCTCGGTCTCAACCTGGAAGGGCGATGTTCCTCTCACTTTGCTTATCCCCGAGTCGGATCATATGCGGGCGACGGTCGGGTCCCAAGCTTCGGTTTCATTGAGCGACGTTCACGTTGAACCCACGCACCTGTACGGCGTAGCAAGAGGCGACCTCGGCGCTCCTGACGCGGCCCAGCCGCCCTACGATATTCAGATCGAAGTGTACCTGAACGGAGACCGTCTGGTGGGCGCGGCCACCGCAGTGCCAAGACCAGATGAGGACGGCCCGGAACTTCCATACTGGGTGGTGCTCAAGCGAGTACGATGACGCTGAGTGAATCGGCTACTTACCGAAAGGCGAATGGGCGACGAACGTCTCTCACGTGACCTCCAATATTGGAGGTGATCATCACATCTTTATGATGTGAAAGTGCAACGCTTAAAAACCAGATATCCCCGTCTTGTTTGCTGTGAGCGGTGTGAAGGCAATCAGCTATGGCAATCGCCGCAT
This sequence comes from Candidatus Acidiferrales bacterium, assembly GCA_035603655.1. GTDB lineage: Bacteria > Acidobacteriota > Terriglobia > Terriglobales > Acidobacteriaceae > Sulfotelmatobacter. The sequence goes on from DATNKA010000715.1 coordinate 4,762, forward strand.
CGGTCATCCTGTTTCCGGCAATCCTGCTGGCTCCCATCCTTCTAATCCGGTTCCGCAAACGATTGTCGAGAAGCTGGGCGGCGGGGCGGGATGCGGGGGGTCTTCAAAGCCGAGTACGCGAAGCTGCAATAGCCCGCCTTGAAAAGGTTCCTGTTCTTGCCGATAATCGCATTCGCCCATGCCGAGAAGCACAATTGACTTCGACGCGGTACAGAAGATCGGCCTGGCGTTGCCCGGCGTGGAGGCGAGCACAGCCTACGGGGCACCCGCGCTCAAGGTTCGCGGAAAACTCATGGCGTGCGTGCCTCCCCATCGCTCGGCTGAGCCGAATTCGCTTGTGCTTCGCGTCGGCTTCGACGACCGCGCCGAACTGCTCGCAGCCGCTCCCGATGTTTATTACGTAACCGACCACTATCTCGGCTACAATGCCGTACTGGTTCGTCTCTCTCGTGTCACACCAGATGTCCTGCGAGACTTGCTCAGCATGGCTCACAAGTTTGTGACCGCGCTCGATGCACGCCGTTCGCCATCGCGCAGCCGACGCAAGCCTGTCTGATTCTGGCTGGCTTCCGAGCAATCCGAGAGCGATAGACCTTACATGGCTACGATAGACATTGATCGTTGGAGAGGAACCATGACCGTCGCATCCACTACGAGCGTCAACGTCAAGCAGGCGGTGCCCTTTTTCGGCGTGACCGATATGAAAGCCTCGCTGCGATTCTATGTTGACGGACTCGGCTTCAGAATGAAGCACTCGTGGATTCCGAATCGTGAGGAGGACAATCCGGACGGTAGTATTCGTTGGTGCTGGCTTGAGCTTGGCGAAGCCGCAATCATGCTTCAGGAGTTCTTGCCGGAGCACCAACCGAAGGACACGCTGGGCACTGGAGCATCGGTCTCTTTCATGTGCGAAGATGCACTGGCGCTCTATCGCGAGTTCAGATCGCGTGGCATTCAGACGCGGAAACGCCCATTCGTTGGCAATCGTCTTTGGGTTTTGCCGCTCACCGATCCCGATGGCTACCGCATTGAGTTCGCAAGCCCAACTGATGCGCCAGAGGAAAGCGAACTAGCAGAATAGCAGGGGAAACATAGAGGCGACAATGAAGCGAGAACGTGCGCTCAAGATCGTGCTCGTAGTCGTGGGATTGCTGTTTTGCGCTGGCGTTTATCCTCTAGTTCTGATGGCGAAGCAAGAGCCTGCGCTGGCGATGATGATGAGTCTTTACGCAACGCTCGGCATCTTCCTGCTGCTTGCTTCGCGCAACCCCTCAGGGCACCGCAGCCTGATCGCCTTTGCGGCATGGTCGAGCTTCGCCCACGCCTCCGTGATGGCGGTGCAGGCCTCTCTTAACCTGATCCCACGTACAGAATTGATGGGCGTGGCTTTCTTCGTTGTGATCGGTGTAACCCTGATCGTGCTGGCTCCGGCAAAGCAGACTGTTGAGAAAAGGTCGATGGTCACTGTGTAGACAGACAGTTGCGAAGCGCTGCTGCGATTTGCCGAGCACTCCTTCTTTGCTGCGATTGACCTCCCCTGCATTCCTGCCTAACATGTGAAGCCAACCGAGCAAATCCACATTGGAGGGGGACCTATGGTGCGACGAAAACTTCTCTCACAGCTTGCTTGTTTGCCGTTTTTCGCATTCGGTGCAGCCAAGGCGCAAGAAGCGCCGAAAACTTCGAAAGCCCTCAAGATCATGATGAAGAGTGCATGGGGATCGGACGACCCCACGAGGGCATCTTTCCCTTTCGCGCACGGATTGGCATTGGCTGACGCCGGGCACGAAGTCCAGATTTTCCTTACAGGGGAAGCCGCCTACTTGATGCGGAAGGCGACCGTGAACGCTGTCATGCCCGTGGGCTGGCCTCCATTGAGCGAAACGCTCGACAAGGTTGTGGCAAAGCACATCCCCATCTTTTCTTGAGGGGCTTGCTCCCGTGCCCGTGGGGTTACGGAAACAGACCTGAGTCAATGGGGAGCCAAGTTCGGCAGCCCTGCTATATTCGTATCGCTGGTGGAGTGGGCAGATCGGATCATCACCGAATAATGCGCCAGAGATGCAACTGAGAGCTGGCCTTGGTGGCGCTCGCTCCGGCGAAACAGCCGGTCGAGCGGGTATCGGCAGCCGGAGTGTAAGCTCGCGCTCCAGAAAGACGCCGATCCCGACATCTCATCCTGAAGGAAGCCTAGAGGGAGAACGCGAGGCTGCAATTGCGCCTTTCGACCGATCACAAGGCGCCGGTCCCACGTAGATACGACGGGGTGGAGCACGCTTCAGTTGAAGGCGAACTGTAGTTCCATCGGGCAGGTGTGCAATTTGCCGATTCACGTCCCCGAGAACGGAGACATGCTCATAGAGATCGGCCATGTATGGTGGATTGGGAGTAGCGCTTTCGGCCAATACGAGCGGCACACTGAAGCCGATGCACTGATCGGCATTGGGTATCAGTCCTCGACCTGCGGCCGCCTTCGCGTCGGCTTCAGCAAACCACTCTTCGCAATTCTTCCCCGTCTGTGCTAGATCGAGAAATTCAGCTTCGGAATCTGCTGCTTTTCTCAGCCTCGCCACTGCGACTTCCAACCGGAGCACATGTCTCGCCTCATTGCGAAGGAGCAAGTCGGCAAAAGCGTTTCTTGGCTACCAGCGTCATGCGCCCCAGGCTGCCCGTTCTTCCTCCACTAGGGTTGATACGAACATTTAGGGGATTTTTCAGTCCTTGATGCGAAAACGCTTAGTTACGTCACATTTCCAATCCCAATGAGGCCGCGGGGAAAGAGTAATTGGGTGCTGCCCGGCGCATACAATGACGCCATGAAAGACCTGAACAATCGAGTTGCTCTCGTGACTGGGGGTAGTCGCGGGATCGGGGCCGCAGTTGCAATCGCACTGGCTAAGGCTGGTGCCCATGTCGCTGTGAACTACCGTGAACGAGCCGATGCTGCCAGTGCTGTCTGTAGCGAAATCACACGGACAGGGCGGGAGGCACTCGCAGTACAAGCCGATGTGTCAGTCTCAGACAACGTGAGGCGTATGGTCGCGGAAATTGAGGCGCACTTTGGCGGCATCGACATCCTAGTCAACAACGCGGCTATCGCTCATCCGCGCAAATTGCAAGAGATTACGGAAACGGAATGGGACGAAGTGCTCACGGTCAACCTGAAGTCGGTGTTCCTGGTGACGCAGGCGGTGATCGGGGGAATGCGGCGAAGAAAATGGGGACGCATCATCAACCTGTCTTCGGTCGCAGCCCAAACGGGCGGGGCTGTAGGTGCGCACTACGCCGCGTCCAAGGCAGGAATCATCGGGTTGACGCACTCCTGCGCTGCAGCGTTCATACGAGAGGGGATCACCGTCAACGCCATTGCTCCCGCGTTGATCGAGACTGACATGGTGACCAGCAACCCGAACGCGAGCCCTGACCTGATTCCGATGGGGCGCTTTGGGTCAGTGGACGACGTAGCTTCGGTGGCGGTAATGCTGGCGACGAACGGCTACATGAGCGGGCAAACGGTTTCGGTGAATGGCGGTTGGTATATGAGCTAGTCCCACCGACTCCGCGAATCTCGTCTTCGCCTCTGCTCTCCGTCTTCGGCTAGCGAGCAACTGAATGTGTACCTGCACCCGCTGACGTGGCTGAACCGCCGTGATTGGTCCTAAGATTTGTTGGCCGCACCGGCTGCAAAATGCCTGGCCGGGTTACACGGTTGCGCTACATCCATCGCAGAACATAATCTCCTCTGCGTCGATTTGTGAAATGGAGCCCATCGCCCACAACACGCTGCTTAACGGCTGCTTAATAGAAGATGCGCAATTTCCGCTGTGCCAGTTCCCGCTGCGCACCGCTCGATTAACCAATCTTCACGCAGCTCGGGGTGGCGAACAAACGAAAAGGCCGCCCGGCAACAGGGCGACCTCTTCTTTTTCAAGGGAGAATAGTTCCAACAGAGGTTTTCAGATTCCGTCGAAACTTTCTGCCGAAATCTTATGGGCCGAAAAAGGGGGGTGTCAAGCGATTTTTGTCAAATAAATGTCTTTGTTGTCAACCACTTACGTAATCGGTCAATACACGCACGAAACGTCCCAATTTGAGACGGGTGATGGGCGAAAAGTCTGTAACCCAATAAACCTGCAGGACTTACGAATTGTTTAATGCTCTGACGGGTCGGCCGGGCGAGGAGAAGAGCCGCGCGCAGCTGGCTCACCCAAGTCCAGAGAAATGAACTCAGTTTGTTCGGCGCGACCGAAAACAGGACCAGGAAAATAGCGCCGCAACAGCACGCGCGCGCCGCCGAAGGCAACTCCCGCCGCCAGAGATATCGCACCCACGATGATGCAGAGAAGAATGATATTGACCAGAAGGTTGGCGATATTGTCTTTCTTGTCGAAATACGTATTCTCATTCCACGTCACGCTGGCGTCGTAGTTCACCGCGCCTAACAGCGTTTGCGCATCATTGGCTGAAAGCGGACCCGCGGCGATGGCGACGATGGGTCCGGTACGTTTGTCGAAGAATGGACCGATGTTTTCTACAGCCTCCACGCCCGCCTGGGGTTGAGCCGCATGATTGGCAGCATCGATGCGGCGCAAATGTTCAGCGGCCAACGCCGGCGTAGGGTACTCGATTAACATCAGCGTAGATTCGCCTCCAGCAACCGAGTAGCGCCCGAGCACTACTTCGGGGTTGGCGCCGAAATCCACGAGTTCGGCGGAAAGTGGAGACGTGATCGCGCCCAGACCCAGCGGCCCCTCTGCATACTTTTCCGTGTTCGCCTCGTAGCTGCGGTGCGGCATGAAGGCAAGAATCGGGGGCAGGTTGCCGGCATTCCCGCTGGGACGAGGCAACGCCCCTGCTAGTTCACGCAATCCCGCCGCGGACATTACCGACAACTCATTGAACACAGCATCTACCACGATGTGGCCGCGATAAAATAGCACACGTCTATCAGCCGATGCACCCTGGTCTCCGATTTCTTCCCGCGACATCGCTGGCTGCAGGTAGAACGTGTATGCGCCGAAAGCACCGCTGGCATCGGCAAACCTTGCGGCGCGGATCTTCAACGTGCGGCCGTCATCACTCTTGTAAGTAGCGGCTTCGAAATCCGTGAAGCCATATTCCTTCAGAAGCGCCGCGTTCGTAGGATCTGCAGCCGCTGCGTCTTTGCTTGGTTGAGCCACCCCTTGCATCTGCCACCCGGCGAATTGCTTTGGGAGGATCGGCGGCGCGGGCGAAACCGCACCGGGGGCGGCGAAGACGACGCTCTCGAAAAGAATAAACATGGCAACGATCACTGCAGACTTGGGAAAAGGCATGGTTGCACCGGATAAAGACGAAGTACCTCTATAATTAGACCACAAGAGATGGGAAAAGGTTCCTCGTAACCAGTTCCGGGATACCTCTTCCCAAGGTATGCTGGCGGGCTCATCGCACACACCAGTGAGCGGACGCTACTTGATCAGATGAGGCGCGATAGAGCTCCCGTGGCGTTGTGGTTTTCTTCGAGAATTTCGGAAATGTCTCTGCATGCCCGTGACCAGGTAGTCCGCGCTGGCCGCAGCCGTAATTCCTCCAGGATAGGTCGTGACACTTGAAGGTGCGCCGGTTTGGGAACGGCGACCCGGAGAACAGTGGGCTGGAGCCCAGGCGGCGGGAGGGCTGCGGAAATCAATACATTTGTTGTCGATTTATCAGACGAAGGGAAAGCATTACCTCGGCCCACGTCAGCATTCAACCTGGTTGTGAAATATCAGTCTGATGAATCTGGCGAAGCTACTGACCCGCGCCCTTGTCCATCTTGCTGGCGACCTTGACCCCGCTCAGCCCATTCGCATACTTGGCGATGCCCCGATAGAGCGATTCGGCGATGCGCTCGCGGTACTCGCTGGAGGCAAGGCGATGCTCGTCGGTAGGATTGCTGACAAAAGAAATCTCCGCCAGGATCGATGGCATGTTTGCGCCGATCAGCACAATGAAAGGAGCCTTCTTTACGCCGCGGTCGCGAATTGCGGGGCTCTTGACGGCGAGACCGCTATGCAGCGATGCCTGGACATCTCCGGCAAATTCACGCGACTCTTCGATCTTTTCTTTGAGCGCGATCTTCTTCACCAAGTCCTGCAGTTCGTAGATGGATTTCTCCGAAACTGCATTCTCGCGCGCAGCCACCTCCAGCGCTTCCGACGACGAAGTGAAATTCAGGTAGTAAGTCTCCACTCCGCGGGCGGCAGAGTCGCGACTCGAGTTGGCATGAATAGAGACGAACAGATCAGCGCGCGCCTGGTTGGCGATTGCCGTGCGGGTTTCGAGCGGGATGAATGTATCGTCTTTGCGCGTATAGACTACCTCGGCGCCTAGCCGAGTCTCGAGGAGTCTGCCTAGCCGGCGGCTCACTTCGAGCACCAGATCTTTTTCTTCCAGCCCGTTCGGTCCGATCGTGCCGGTATCATGGCCTCCGTGTCCAGGATCAATTACGATCTTTCCGATTTTCAGGCCGAGAGCGCGAATCAGAGAACGCTCGCCAGCCGCGGTAGGCTTGGCTTCGCGCGTACCCAGATCGGAGGCGCTTGCCGACCTGCCCGAAGCGAGCGTGCGTGCGCCAGTTCTGTGCCGGGAGTTGGTTAGATCGCCTCCGGCAGTCTGGGCAAGGCTTGCATCCAAGCGGTCTGATCGGTCAGAGAGATCGTTATCCACAACCTTTTTCGTAACAATGACATTTCGCTGTGTGATCGACTCCTGCTGCCCCGGTCGTATGCTCCGCTTCGCGGAGTCTGAGGCGGGGACTGCAGCACTGGCCTCGTCAGTATCGTCGGCATCGATTATTTTTTTTACCACCCCGGCTCGGGTCTTGCTGCGAGAGGAAACCTCCAGTCCCGTTATCATCGAGGCTTTATTTACCTCTGCATCCGTTCCCAAAGCTTTTGCAGTTTCCGCGGTCGCGGCCGGTGCGAAGGCAGTGACGTCGTTTTCCGGGGAATTCGAAGCCATTTCGTCTGTGGATTTTGGCGCGACCCCTCGCGCTCGCTCTGCTGAAAAGTTTTCGACAGCGTCTTTGCGCTGTCCGGTCCGCCCATTCTTGCCATGGATGTCGATGATCAAGCGATAGGGGTTGGGCAGCAAGAAGGCGTCGTAATCGGAAAGATTGTCAACCTCGAGCACAACCCGCGTGCGTCCCGGCGCAAACTGAGCAACGCGAACTTTCTTCAAGAAACCATCATCCACGTCGAAGCTCTTGCCCACTAACGTCGAGGCCACTTTGGTATCACTCAAATCGAAAAATATGCGAGCGGGTGTTGCGATTCTTTGGGAGGAGAATTTCACATCGCCTTCCACATCGATGGCGACGCGCGTGTAGTCAGGCGTAGACCAGTGTCGGATCCCCGTCACGCGTGACAACTGCCCGGGGTGCAGTTCCGCTGATTCGTCTTTTCCCGATGGCGCTCGGGAGGCACGGGAGGGGCGAATCTCGCCGGGACCCAATCCCGCGTCTCTCAGGCCGGTGGCGTCTTTCGGCGATCGCGCCGCCTCAGGGGCCGGTTGGGTTCGCCCTGCCTTCGCAGCCGCTGCTTGCTGGTCTAGCTCCAAAATGGCCTGACGCGCATCGTCCGCCAGTCGATTGTGAGGATAGTGACGCAGAAACTCCTGGAAGCTTGACCGAGCTGCTTCAGAATCGTTGAGATCATCTTTGTAAATTTCAGCAACTGTGAAGAGGCCATCGGCGCGGTACTTGCTGCCGGGATATTCGCGGCGCAAAAACTTGTATTGCCCGATCGCTTTGTTCAGGATTTTGTCATCTTCGAAACGCCTCCCCATTTCCACCAGCATCTCGGCCACTGCGACCACGCTGGGGTCGGCCTTCGTCGACGCAGGCGCGCCTAGATAAACCAAGCGGTAGGCATTCACCACGCGCTGGTAACCGCGGCGCGTCCTTTCGGCGGGGGGACGGCCATTCAGCGCCTCACGCATCCGCTCCGCGGAGGCAAAGTGTTCCCGCGCCCAGCCGTCGGAACGGTGCAACCGCGCTTGTGCCGGCTGCGTGGCGAATAAGGCCAGCACCAGCAACGCTCCCCACAGACCACGCTCCCGCCATGAGCTTTTCAAAATCACCAGCCCGCGCTTTCGTCCCTAGCTCGTTGAGTCAGTTGGTGAACCTAACCTGGGTGCCCAGAGAGATAGACAAGTAAACAGATGCCGCAAACTTAGTCGGTGTTGCTGATGTAGAGTACGCCTCGCGCATCCCGCTTAATTCTTACCGGATCGTGCGCCACGCCGCTCCGGCCAAAAGGAGAACCGCCGTAGTACAGATCGGTGATTCGCCGAACGTAGTTCTGGGTTTCGGCGTACCGGGGCACGCCCGAACTGCGCGCCACCGCGCCCGCGCCCGCGTTGTATGCGGCCAGGGTCAGTTTGATGTCGCCACCATAACTTTCCAGCAACTGCTTTAAATGACGAACCCCGGCGTCCACATTTTGTTCCGGATCAAAGGGATTTTTTACGTTCAACTGTCGCGCGGTTGACGGCATCAGCTGCATTAGTCCCATCGCGCCTTTGCGCGACAGCGCGTTAGGATTGAAGTTCGACTCCACTTTCACCACTGCGCGCACAAGATTCGGGTCCACATTATGCCGGGCCGCAGCCTGCTCGATGGCGCTATCAATGTCAGCCCCCGTCGTCGCCGTCGGCAAGGTGTTGCTGAAGTTGGCGGCCACAATCTTGGCATTCGCCGACTGGTTCGATTCTCGGCCTACGTACTGGTTCACCTCGGCAGCCGCAGATCGTGCCGCTCGCATGGCCGCGGCATTCGGTGGCGGCACGGGCTTCCAGCGATTGTCTTTGGAACTCCAGTACATCAGAGTGCGCCGGGGTGTCTGGGCTTCCTGAGTATGCCGTGCTGGGCTCGTCGCCGCAGTGTCGTTGACGTAAATCTTGCGGCCATGCTCATCAGTCGCGGTGATCTTTTCGGAAGGTCCGTCGCCATCGGCGGCACGGAGTTGGGGTGTGAGAGAAAGAGAGGTCGCGGCTAGGGTGCTGGCCATCAGGGCGATTTGCAGGCGCTTTCGCATACCGGGTTCTTAGACCTCGCTTTACTGGCGAAGACGGACCGCATCTTTGCGTGTTGCTACCCGGAACCCGAGGGAGAATTCTTGAACCAGAGTAAGACGATTATAGGCGCGCTGAAAAGGACGGGCAATCGCCCCGAAGGGCGTAGAACCACCGAAGTAATCTGGCTAAACGATTGATAAAACAGGGCTTTCCGGTTTCGGTAATTAGAACTGGCTCATGCACCCTTTTCTAAAGCCAGCTCCAAGGCATCAAGCGACAAGGATCGCAGCAGATTGCGCCGCATGCCGCGTTCGACCTCGGCCAGTCGGTCGGAGGCGGCGGTGATCCAATCAAAATCGGCGACTTCGGCCAGCCGCAAAAGCTGGCTCTGAATGTCTGTGTTGTGCACCAGCCCAGGCGCTCCTGAACTCAAAAATGTCAAATCCCGCAATAGCGAATACAGCGTGCGAAGCAGGTGTTCCGTCTTTTGTCGACCCTCGGCGCCAGCGCGATAAGATTCCGTGATTTTGAATAGCGCACTGTGTTCGCCTCCCAGGAGAGCGGAGTTGAGGATCGTCAGCGCATCGGCGCGTGCAGCCACATAGCTGTCAAGATCGAAACCGCGAGCGCGGCCCAGCGCGCCTTCGCAGAGCCGGGCAACCAAATTCCGTTGCTGAGGTTTCCACTCCGGGCGATGCTTGGCCAGGTAGCGTTCCACCTCCTCGACAGGTGAGGCGGCCAGGGCAAATGCCGCCGATCTTGAACGGATCGTCGGAAGTAGTTCTCCCGGATTCTCCGAGAGCAGGAAAATGGTAGCGAACTGCGGCGGCTCTTCCAAGACTTTTAGCAGAGAATTCGCCGCTTCTTTCATGAAGGCCGAGTCGGTGAAGATATAGACACGCTCCCGCGCTTCGGACGGACGGTAATAGATGGTCTCGATCACCCGCCGGACCTGATCTACCTTGATCATCATTTGCGGAGGGTCCGGAGGGATGATGAGCACATCCGGATGGGTCTGCACGAACAGCCGGGTATCTTTCTTGTCGGTCTCGCGCATGCCGTCGCGCGTCTCCACCGCTTCGGCAAAGCGAGCATCGAGATCGGCAGCTTGCGCGATGCGGAGACAATTCGCGCATTGTCCGCAGAAATCAGGCAGGCCGTCGGTCTCGGTCGGCGTCAGGCAATTCAACGCCTGCGCCAGCATCAGCGCCAGAGTGTACTTGCCCGACCCTCGCGCACCCGAAAGGATCACCGCGTGCGGAAATCGCTCCCGCGCCAGCATGTCGCGCAGGCGATGGACAGTCTCGGCGTTACCGTGAAAATCGGAGAAGCCCATCCCTAATCCCTTTCCCTTCCGGCTCCCTATCTCCTAGAACCTAGCCAGGCGATCGAACTAAAGAAGAAGCGCTATCAGCCTAATCCTGCGCAAGTGACAAAAAAACGCAAGGGCTCACCGCTTTTTCACCCCCAGATTGAGTTTTCGCCCGACCAGCTCCATAATCCGCCCATGTGTTTGCGCGGGTGTGCCTCTCGCATCCACTGGGTTGACGCGTTGCGGCTCGCGTGCGGCAATCCCCAGGTAGCCTTGGTGCACTCGCGCAAAGAATGCTCGCGTTTCCTGCTCAAAACGGTTCTCGTCGGTGTGTTTGCTGCCATTTTTGCCGGCTCGGACGGCGACGCCTTGGTTGCGCTTGCGGGCGCGCCCAACGCTCTTCGCCGGATCGGAGTTGAGCAGGATGGTCAGATCAGGCTGTAAATCTCCGCACAGGACACGATGAAGTTCGAGCACCGCTTCACTGCCCAGCTTGCGCCCGCTGCCCTGATAGGCTTCCGTGGAATCGGTAAAGCGGTCGCAAAGCACGATGTGCCCGTGCTCCAGCGCCGGCTGAATCACTTCTGCGATGTGCTGTGCTCGCGAAGCAAACATCAAAGCCATCTCCGCCATGGGCGATAGACCCTGCGTCGCCGAGTCGAGCAATACGCGCCGAATCTTCTCGCCGGTCGCAGTCCCCCCTGGCTCACGCGTCTCAACTACTTTATGTCCGGCTCCGCGCAGCCTCGCTGCCAGCTTTCGCATCTGCGTACTCTTGCCGGTTCCGTCTAGACCTTCGAAGGTAATGAATTTCCCGCGCAGTGACATCGTCGGAATGATAGCAGCGCGGCTAGGTCCCTGTACCGGCCCTTTGATGACTGCTAGAATCTAAAATTCTGCAGTGAGATCCATTCGTCGACACCATGGGAGCCTTATAAAAATGAAACTCTCCAGATTTCTGGGAGTGATCTGCGTTGTTTTCTTCTCTTTCTCACTGTGCAGTTGGTCAGCGACGCCGACAACCATAACCCTTTCTGTCGACGCTACCTCAGCTCCGCGCAAGATCTTCCACGCCAAGCTCAAGATCCCCGCGAGCCCTGGAGACCTCACCCTCTACTACCCCAAATGGATCCCCGGCGAACACGCTCCCGATGGACCCGTGATTGACCTGGCCGGGCTCAGATTCACTGCCGGCGGCAAAATTTTGAAGTGGCGCCGCGATCTGCTCGACGGCTTTACCATCCATGTCGAGGTTCCTGCCGGCCAGACGGAAGTGAACGCCGAACTGGATTTTCTTTCTCCGGCAACCTTCGAAGGCGGCTTCTCCGCAGGTTCTTCCGCGACCGACAAGATGGCAGTCATCAGTTGGAATCAGGTTCTGCTTTACCCGAAAGGCTGGAAGTCCGACGATCTAACCTATGTGGCAACTCTAAGACTTCCCGCCAATTGGAAATTTGGAACACCTTTGCCCATCGCGACCACCTCTGGCGAAAACGGCGAAACGCAGATTATATTCAAACCATCGTCCCTCACCACGCTGGTCGATTCGCCCGTAATCGCCGGGGAATTTCTTAAAGTTGTCAAGCTTGCCGATGACCCGCTTACCGAGATCGACGTCGCCGCCGACAGCGCCGCCGCTCTCGATCCTCCGCAGGAAGTCTGGGACCACTACAAGAATCTGGTTGAACAGGCCAACAAGCTTTTCGGTGCACATCACTATCGCGACTACCACTTCCTGCTGAGCTTGAGCGATCACGTGGCGCATTTCGGCCTGGAGCATCATGAGTCCGACGACAGCCGCATCGACGAGCGCGGTCTAGTCGACGAGGGCTCCCGCAAAATGTCAGCGAGCCTCCTCCCCCATGAGTATGTCCACTCCTGGAACGGAAAATATCGACGTCCCGCAGATCTCACTACGCCTGACTATCAGCAACCGATGCAAGACGATCTGCTCTGGGTCTACGAAGGTCTGACGAATTATCTCGGCACCGTGCTCACGGCCCGCAGCGCATTGCTCACTCCTGAACAGGCGCGAGACGACTTGGCCCTGACCGCTGCCGCTCTAGATCACACACCGGGTCGCGCCTGGCGCAACTTGCAAGACACTGCTGATGCTGCCCCCCAACTTTACTTCTCGCCGCAGGCTTGGCACTCCTGGCGCCGCGGAACGGATTTCTACGACGAAGACACGCTGAACTGGCTCTGGGTTGATGTCATTATCCGTCAGCAGAGCAAGGGCGCGAAAACCATCGACGATTTCTGTCAGCTCTTCCACGGCTCTCCCAGCACCGGGCCGATGGTGAAGACTTACACCTTCGATGATGTCGTTTCCGCATTGAACCAGGTGGTAGCTTACGATTGGCGCAGCTTCTGGACCGAGCGCCTCAGCAATCATGGTCCCGGCGCCCCGCTCGGCGGAATCGAGGGCAGTGGATGGAAGCTCGTCTACGACGAAACTCAATCTGAAATGGAACGCGGCGCCGAGGCCGGCTTTCATACCGTCGATGGCTCATTTTCGATCGGCCTCGAACTCCGGGATGACGGCCTCATTACTGAGGCCATCGAAGGCATGCCTGCGGCGATCGCCGGAATCGGACCCGGCATGAAACTGATCGCGGTAAACGGCCGGCAATACTCGGCGGAAGTTTTGCGCGACGCCCTCAGATCCGGCAGGGGTAGCAGCGCCCCGCTCGAACTTCTGGTCGAGAATACTGACTACTACAAGACCTACAAACTCGACTACCACGGCGGGGAGCGGTATCCGCATCTGGTGCGAGATGATTCCAAGCCTGATTTGCTAACGGAGATTTACAAACCCAAATAGCGTTCGGTACCAGGAGAGCAAAGACTATGAACTTCGACTTCGGCGAAGCGCCTCTGGACTCGCCGCAGAAGTTCTCGGCAAAACCGCGGAAGAAGAACCGGGGAGTCTTGCTGCTCGGTCTGAATTTTCTCCTGCTTTGCACGAGCTTCCCGGTTCACGCCCAAACTTCCATCCTCGGCTTCACTCCCGCATCCGCCGCGCACCAAGCTGAGATCGAAATCAAGTTCAAAGCCATTCCCTCCCCCGACGAAGAGCGCCGCCAGCATCACATCTTCACCGCTGAACCTCACGTAGCCGGCTCCCCACGCAACAATGAACTCGCCCGCTACATTGCCGACCAGTGGCGGCAGGAAGGCTTGGAGGACGTGGTCATCCGTCGCTACGATGTCTACGGTTCCAACGCAAAGTTCACTTCGCTCGAAATGGTCGCGCCCGTTCATTACCGCGCCGTTCTGCGCGAACTGCCCGTCCCCGGCGATCCTGACTTGAAGAACAAAAGCATCAGCTCGGCTTGGAGTGGAATGTCGGCCTCCGGCGAGGTAACGGCTCCGCTTGTCTACGCCCATAGCGGCAATCCCGAAGATTACGAGCTTCTACGCAAGCAAGGTATCGAGGTTAAAGGGAAAGTCGTCCTCGTTCGCTACTCCAACCCCTACAGCTATCGTGGATTCAAAGCGCTCACCGCCGAGCGCGAAGGCGCGGCCGCCCTCCTCATCTACAGCGATCCCGCCGAAGACGGATATAAAAAGGGCAAGGTTGTTCCCAGCGGCCCCTGGGGCCCCGAGTACCACATTCAGCGCGGGGCGATCACATACGACTTCATGGTGCCTGGCGATCCTCTCACTCCGGGATGGGCATCCATTCCCGGCGCGAAGCGCATTCCCGTCGATGAAGCCATTTCGATCCCGAAGATCATGGCGCTGCCGCTTTCGTGGCACGATGCCAAGCCGCTGCTCGCCAATCTGGATGGTCCGTTGGCTCCCGACGATTGGCAGGGCGGACTGCCTCTCAAATATCACCTCGGTGGAAAGCGTGTGCGCGTGCACGTGAAGATCGAAATGGACAACTCCACTCAGCCTTATTACGTAGTCGAGGGCCGCATTCGCGGCGCGCAGTTGCCCGACGAATGGATCGTGCTGGGCAATCATCGCGACGCATGGGTCTTCGGTGGCGTCGATCCCTCAAGCGGCACCGCATCCATGATGGAACTGACCCGCGCACTCGGAAAACTGGCGAAGTCAGGAATGCGCCCGCGGCGCACCGTTGTGGTTTGCAGTTGGGACGGAGAAGAAGTCGGCCTCACCGGTTCCACCGAATGGGGAGAGCAGTTCGCCGACGAACTCCGCAAGAAAGCCGTCGCCTATATCAATGTCGATGAGGCCACGTCGGGACCAAACTTCCATGGCCAAGCCGTGGCGTCGCTCGCGCCCATGCTGGTCGAAACTGCGCACATGCTGCAGGCTCCGTCCGGCAAGACTTTGTACGAGGCGTGGAAGGAATCATCCACGCGCGAACGCCATGAGTTGAAACAACCGGAAGAAGTCACTGACTCGAATCTTGCCGACACCCGCATCGGCAGCGGCTCGGACCACACCGTCTTCCTCAACTTCGTTGGCATGCCCGTGCTGGGCTTGGGGTTCGAAGGTCCTTATGGCGTGTACCACTCGGCCTACGATGACTTTTTCTGGATGAACCACTTCGGCGATCCCGGCTACCGCTATCACACTCTGATGTCACAGCTATGGGGAGTGCTCGCGCTCCGCCTCGCCAATTCCGACCTGCTTCCGTTCGACTTCGCCAGCTACGCCTCCAACATTCGCCAATTCGTGAATGAATTAACTAAGAGTAAGAACCTGTCCTCGGTCGTCCAGCCGGGCGAAGCCCGGCAGTTGCCCCCACTGGATCTCAAGCCAGTGCTCGATGGTATCGACGACTTCGAAGCCGCCGGCCAGCGCCTCGACGACTCCGCAACCCGCGCCCTCGCTTCCGGCGCAATCGATCCCAAACTCGCCGCGATCATCAATCACGGCACGATGCAAGTCGAACGCAACTGGCTCAACCCCGAGGGCATTCCCGGACGTCCCTGGTTCAAACACATTCTGTACGGCGCCCGCTTCACCTACGCGCACCTCGAGTTGCCGGGATTAACCGAAGCAGTCGAAAAACAGGATTGGCCCACCGCCCAACAGCAGGCAGAAATTCTGCGCCAGGCGCTAGCTGGCAACACGAAGCTTCTCAATCAACTCAACTCTGCACTGACTAGCGAGGCCGGCGCTGGAAAGTAATTTCCGAGCAGCCGATTGCGGGTGGCGCAGCGCTGTCAGCGTTGCCACCAGAATTAAATCAATGTGAATAGCGGCTCGTAGTTTCGAGCGGCGCTCGACAACAACTCCCTCTTGGGACGTTGCCCGCTCATCACACACGCACTGCATTCAACCCAAATCGCTTCTCGAAACAATCGAAATCGTGGTCCGGTGCAGTAATTCGTGCTTAGCCTGCAAACCAAAAGTGGCGATCAGGCAATCGATCGTCTTGCCGACGGTGTAGCCCTGCTGGCGCAAGTCCCGGTGGTTTTGAGCGGCAGCAACAGCCAGTTCGCCCCGCCAGTCTGGAAAACGTGGAACCTCAACCGATCGGCCCGCACCCGCGCGAACTCGCCGTGATCGCGAATTCCCTGCAACCCCTCGCAGCGGATCAGGTCGGTTAGTCCCGGCCGCCGACGTTCCAGTGCCCGTCCAGCCATCGCGTTGCGGAGTTTTCAGCACCCCGCAGGTAATCGATCCGTACGGTTCGTTCGACGATCACCATCGCTCGATCCTAAGCTCGAACCCGGCCTGAGCGCGACTCGTCAAGGTCGCACTCCCGTCGCACTTTCCCCCGCAGCTTCCCCCCCGCAGCCGGCGAATGAACCCCTGAGCGTGGGTCTCTGCAAGCAGTCGCAGCCCCGCTTGCACCGCAGCCTTCCTGGTACGCGCCGCTGCACCGCATTGCCTGCCGCATCAAGCGGTCGTCGATCTCAATATTTGTTCGCATTGCACACCCATACGGCAAGACATTCGAGATAAACCTCAATGCAAATGTCTAACGCTTATGTGTATCACTCAAGCCGCCACCCTCCGGGGGGGATTTCCCAGGTTTCGGCCAACTGGCAGGCCGATCCATGAAGTTCGAATCATAACGTCAGTCAAATTCGAGAACTTCCTGCTCCAGCGGATTACTCCACACCGGGGCGAACGACTGGCGATGCAGCGGGGTCGGACCGTACTCCAGCAGTGCCGCCAAGTGCTGCGGCGTGCTGTAGCCTTTGTGTGAAGCCAGGCCGTACTCGGGGAAGACTGCGTCCCACTCGCACATCATGCGGTCGCGCTCGACTTTGGCCAGAATCGACGCCGCCGCAATCGACGCGGAGAGCGCGTCCCCATGGATGATCGCCTTTTGCGGAAGTTCGCAGTCGAGCCGCATGGCATCGATCAGCAAATGATCGGCTGCAGGCTGAAGCCGCATCACCGCCTCGCGCATCGCAAGCCGGGAAGCGTGATAGATATTGATCTGGTCGATGCGCGCCGCATCCACCGCCGCCACCGCCCATGCCACTGCGTGTTCACGAATGCGCGGCGCCAGCAGTTCTCGCCGCTCTGCCAGCAGTAACTTGGAATCCCGCAGTCCGCGAATCCGGTAGTCGCGATCGAGAATCACCGCCGCCGCTACCACCGGACCGAACAATGATCCGCGTCCCACTTCATCCACCCCGGCCACCATCACAGCCCCTGACGCCCAGGCGTTTTTTTCGTAACGCAGGGTGCAGCGCAAGGTTTTCAGCAGGCGCAGCTTGACCGCGGACGGAGACAGGGAAAATTCGGAGGCCGTCTTTGCAGGGCGTGGCATCAAAGAAAAGGTTTCCCCATCTTCCCCTGCCACGAGACATTTCTGCAAGCCTGAAAACCA